>NVSP01000120.1 GCA_002732755.1 Phycisphaera sp. | reverse complement strand
GCTGTTGGTGCCGATCAGCGCCGTGTCGCCGTCGAGCGCGACCGAGAACCCGAATTGAAACTCGTCGGGGTCCAGGGCGACGAGCTGGGCCTGGTGCTGCCAGATCGTCCCGTCGTGCACGAAGACGTGCGCGCTGCCGCTGTTGATGGAGAGTGGCCCCCAGGGCTCGCCGACGAGGATGGTGTCACCCGAGATGGCGACCGCGTGCCCGAAGCTCTTGGAGGGTGCGGGAGCGCTGCTCACGAGCTTGGCCTCCTGAACCCAGGTCAGGGGCGCGGCCTCCTGCGCGACGGCGGGAGAGCAGAGTGCGGCAGTCAGGAGGAGCGAAGCGACCGGCATGGCAAGAACCTCTGGGAGCTGGAGTTGGGCGGAGTGAGCCCGACGGTGAATCCTAGCAGGCATGCGAAAGCGCGCTCGCGACCGCCGCCTTGGGCCTGTTTCGGCATCCTGCGAGGGAGGCAGCGCACTACTGGACCGTGATGATCAATGAGTTGCTGGCGCTCCACGTGCCAAGCCCCCCGCACGCGGCGGTGTTGTTGAACAGCATGCGGCACTTGAACTCGGAGCCCGCGGCGCAACCTGCGAGCGAGAAGGGAGTCTCGACGTAGCCCTCCTGGTTCGCGATCACGGGGATCACCTGCGCGGATTTCGGCATGGACAGCAGTAGCCGGCCGGAGGGGCTCACCGAGACGGCGTCGAGATTGCCGCCGTCCGTGATCAGCCAGCCATTGGCCAGTGGGGGAGCACCGCTGCAGTAGAAGCCGAAGGATGCTGTGCCGGACACGGGCATCTCGATGGCGTTCAGGGCGATGGGGCCGAGGCAGGAGCGCTTGGAGTGATGGGCCAGTCTCACCCCTTGGAGGAGCAGATCGAGGGAGGCCACGACACCGTCTCTTTGGCCCCCGTTGTAGTTCGGGCTAAACGAGCCGGGCGTTGTCGGGAAACCGCCCAGGAAGGAGTAGCCGGCCATAGTGACCCGCCCCGCAGCGCTCACAGCGATATCGTTGGCTCCGTCCTTTGAGGGACCGCCGATGTAGGTGGAGTAGAAAAGCCGGGTGCCCTTAGGGTCAAGACGAGTGATGAAGCCTTCGTCGCTTCCAGCTCCGATAGGAGCGAAGGCGCCGGGTGTCGTCGGGAAGGAGCTGGACAGGTTAATTCCGGCGACGGTGACCACGCCCGATGCGTCGACTGCAGTTCCCAAAACTATCTCGATCCCAGTACCACCGAGGTACGTCGAGAAGATCAGGTTCGATCCCGAAGCATCGACGTGCGCGACGAACCCGTCTCTATCCCCGGAAGTTAGGGGGGGGGTGAGCGATCCCTGGAATGCTCCCGCAGTAGTAGGAAAATCTGTGGACTTGGTTATACCGCCTACAACTACGGAACCCGCTCTCCCGAGGGCGACGGAGAAGGCATCCTCGACTAGGGTGCCCCCGAGCAAAGTTGACCACACAAGGGAGTCGCCATCGGCCGAGAACCGACAGACGAAAGCATCGCCCCCAGTAGGAAAGCCCGTCTTGTAGGCTCCAGGAGTAGTGGGGAAGGCGGGGGAGGTGGTGGAGCCCACGACTGTTGCCTGACCCGACTCATCTACGGCGAGGTCGAAGATACGGTCCACGCCTACCCCTCCGAGAAACGACGACCATTCCAGTGAGGATCCTGAGGGAGATAGACGGACCACGAAGCCTGCGACACTGGACAATGGACTTTGCGATGTCTGGAATGCCCCGGGAGTCGTCGGGAAGTCACTTGAATAGGCCTCTCCGCCGACAAGTGCCTGCCCGGAATCAAGAACGCCGACACCAAATGCGGTGGCCCCGTTCGTTGTTCCTTCAAGGAAGGTCGAATACTCAAGAGCATCTCCATTCGGGCTGAGGCGTAGCACAAACGCACTTGAATTTGGGGCTTCCTTGGTCGTGTCAAAGGCCCCCGGGGTTGTCGGAAAATCTATCGCGTTCGTCCACCCCACCACCGTTGCGCGGCCTGCGGAATCGACAGCGACGTCGTAAGCCCGTTCCCCGCCGAGCCCCCCGATGATACTGGAATAGATCAGGGTGCCATCCCGACCATCAAACCGCGTGACGAAAGCGTCGTCACCAAAGATCGCGCCCGGGCTTTGAAAGGTACCTTCGGTTGCGGGGAAGTTGACGCTGTCTCCCCTGCCAACGACCGTGACATTCCCGTTGCTTTCGACGTCCACTGCGTAGGCGATATCCCCCGTTCCAGTGCCGGTAGAGCCGAGATAGGTTGCCCAAGCCAACTCGGGATCTACAACCAGGGAAAGTGCTGGGTCCCGCCCCGGTACTTCCAGCCCAAACCTGTCCGAGCCCAGCAAGCGATAGCGAGCCTTGAGCGGCTCCCTGTCACCGTTCGACTTGACTTGCCACGTGGAGCCGACACTTTGCCTCAAGGCCCCGAGGGGCGTGCTCAGAACCAGATCACCTTGCGCGTCAACCTCAAGGGAGTCCACCCCGGAACAACGGACCACGAATTGGCTGAGGTCGGCCCCAGGCGCCACGATCACGTCGTACTTGAGCTGCCCGCCAAACTCATGCAGGACGAGGTCGATGCCGTGGTAGAGGTCGCGATATCGGACGCTGCGGTAGGACCGAACCCCCGCCGTCCAGCGTTCCGGGTCGTTGCCCTGGAAGTAGTTGTACTCGCCGGGCAACACATCTTGTCCCTCGGGCAGGATACCCGGCCGCGCGCCCTCGAAGACGAGCCGGACGGGCGCCGCAGGCTTCGATCCACCGGAGACTTGTGCCAGAACGATTGCCCACGGCTCGGCCCACGCGAGTACGCCAGGGCTTGTCGAGACCAGGACAGCCTCAGTTTGCCACTGCCCGAGGTTTTCGATCCACCCGGAAGTGTGGGAGAGGTCGAGTTCCTGGCCGACATGCGGCGAGGGGGCCGGCACCTGATGGCGTTGGGGAGACGATCCCCCCGTCATGGAAAACGCCAGGAGCCCAACGACGCTGGATCTGAGGAGCATGTGCATCTGGTTCTGCCTCCGGAAACGGCGTGCATCCCTCATCGCCGCCTGGCCGGGGTCCGAGCAACGAGTCAGGTGTCCAGGATACGGCAACGCGGGAGAGCGTCGGGTGAGAAAGAGAGACCGGGACCGGATCGCGTGCCCAAGCCACGCTGAGGCCACCGGGATGGCCGTGGCCCTTGCCAAACCCCGGTCACGGGAGTCCGATGGGGCCCGTGGAGCGATCAGATGCGCGGCCTAGTAACAGCGGATGGGTGATGCGGCTACTGAAGTTCGACCCGCAGTATGTTGCTGGTTGAGCGCGGGCCCATCCGTGCAGGTCAAATCGCTCCTCCGGGGTACGGGAGGAGGGTAGATCGGGCCTCGACGCCTGGGTTGGGACGGGGAGGTCTAATTGTCGCCGGGCAGCCCCCGGCTGGCCGCATCAGGCGCTTCTTGCGGGAGCTGCGAGCGGGCCTCGACCCGCGCACCCCGGGCAAGCGCCGGCTGGGGGACATGGAGTTCTCCAGCAACTGGATGCCGCTGGTCATCGTGCTCTTCCTGGGGCTGACGGCGATCCTGGCGAGGACGGGCTCCGCGGCCCTGCTCGTGTTCTCGCTGGCCGTGGGCGGGATCGGGTTCGTGTTCAAGAACCTGCAGTAGCTCGGCGCCGCGGTCCGGCTCCGTACCGCGGCGCCCCCATCGAAGCGGGCGGGCTAGCCCCCTGGGGGGCCGGGCTCCAGGTCGTCGATCTGCAGCAAGTAGGCCTCGAGCCGCTTCAGCTCCTGCTTCGTGAGCGTGTTGGTCGGGCCGTGCAGGCCGCCGGGATTGCGCGTCGAGAACACGTCTCTCAGCGTCGCTGCGGACCCATCGTGCAGGTACGGTGCCGACGCCCACAGCCCGCGCAGGGTCGGCGTGTCGAGCCCCGTGAGGGGACCGCCGCTGGCCTGACCCGAGCCCGGGCCAAGCGTCCCGACGTCGTGGATCTGACCGCTGGGACTGTCGGTGAAGCCCGCGCCGGAGTGACAGGCGGCGCAGTTCAGCGAGGCGAACAGCAGCTTGCCCTTCTGCGCCTTGGACGTCAGTGCTCCGCCCGCGAGTCGCCAGGGGCTCAGGCCGAACTCGCTCAGGGAGGTCACGTACTCGGCCAGCGCATCGAGGTCTGCGTTGAGTCCACGCTTGGGTTGACCCAGCGGCACGCTCACGGTCCCCGACGAGAACAGCGATCCCGAGCTTGGCGATCTCGTTTGCATCGGCAATTGCGCCGTCGGCAGTGGGGAGGCTTTTGGCATCGAAGCATGTCAGAAAGCAGGTTTCGCCTTTGCACGCCAGCGCGACGGCAAAGGGTGCTTTGGAATCGACATTTGCCGCGGCGACCCACGCCGAGGGCACGCCAAAGAGCCGGGCTTTGGCGGTCAGGGCGATCATGTTGGCCGCTGCGGTCGCGATGCGAAGCCCCGTGAACCCGCCTGGGCCGATGGAGCAGACGACGCGATCAAGGTCGCAAGGGTCTTTACCCGCCCGCGCCATTAGTCGGGCAATCGCGGGCATGAGCAGATCGTCGTGGCGCTCGCCSKTRCCYAGCGGCTCAGAATCCAGMAGCTCAAYYTKSGRCCCGCTGAYGAGGCCAAGAGCCACSCCGGGTRTCCCSCCSGAGGAKGGGTTGCTGGATTCGATGGCGAGCGTGAGGTCARTCATCGATGTTTGGCTTTCTGCGCGACTTCCKGTCKGACTGGACGCGCTTGGCTTTGAGCCGGCGCTCGACCGAGCCACGCGAGGGCTTGGTGGCCCGGCGAGGCTTTGGGGCCACCATCGCGCGTGCGACCAATTCGCGGAGGCGGTTGATGCACTCCTCTTTATTGGCGCGCTGGCTCCGGCTGTTGTCGCAGGTGAGGACCAAGTCGCCCGCGTCGGTAATTTGACTGGCGGCGATGGTCCTGAGCCTGCGGGCAGCAGCGGGGCGGAGGGGGAGGTCGTCGAGGTTTATTCTGAGGCGGACCTTGGTGGATCGGCGGTTGACATTCTGCCCCCCCGGGCCTGAGCTGCTGGAGAACGAGAACTCCAGGGCCGACTCTTGCACCGAGACCCCAACACCTAGGCGGATCCCCCCCAGCGGGGTCGGGCCTTGCCCATCGTGGCCGGGATTCTTCTCGGGCATGGTCATCGCACAGGCTCCACGGGGACGGTACGCTTGCCGGTTCGCGTTCGTCCCACTCAGGAGAGCCATCGGTGCCCCGATTCATCGCAGTGATATGTTTGGCTTGCTTGGCAGCGGGGGCTGGTGCGCAGGATGTCGAGGCCTTGGATCAGCCGGAATCGTCCGACCAGCCCGCCGACCAGCGGCGCGGTTTCTTTGGCGGCGACTACGAGCTGACCGAGCGGACGGCGTTTGATGTCGAGTTCGAGCCCTTTGTGTGGTATGTCTCGCCGGGTGGCGATGTTGGCTTTGGGGGTGGTACGCCGTTGGTCCACACCGGTGACCTCTCACTCGACAACCCGCGTGTCCTGGGCGGCGCAGAGTTGCATCTGATGCGCGACAAATGGCGTCTGAGCCTCTTGGGTGCCCACGCGCAGCAGGACGGGGACATGACGGCTGCATCTTCTCTGGCATTGGGCACCCTTTCGGTCGCGCCGGGTGATACACTGCACGCAGAGTTCGCCATGACCGTCGCGTCGATCCGCGTCGGGTATGAGGTATGGTCCTTCGCAACGGACCCGGACGAGAACGGCACACCAGAGGTAAGCTCACGAGTCGAGCTTGTCGGCGGTCTGCGAGCATTCGATTACAGCCTAGAGATTGAAGTCAACGGCGGGGGCCCCGGCGCGCGCGTCAAAGGCGACCTGTTCCAGGTCGAACCAATCGTCGGCGCAAAGTGGGAGATCAACTTTGACGACCTCTATACCATCGACTTTGCCACAAACTTTGGCTACCTTCCCAARCTCGGCGATCAATCTTCGTCGTCGCTGGATCTCACGGTAGGATTTAAATACAGGCCCACGCCCAATGTCGGCGCACAGATTGGGTACAGGTTGTTGGTCTTCGATCTCGAGACCGACGATGTCGAGGCAGAGGGCGCACTGGCCGRGTTGTACGGCGGAATCTCGATCCGATTCTGATTCCCGCTCGACATTGGCAAATCAGTTGGCCTACGGTCAACACGGACACTATCGCGGCCACGGATGAGCCGCTAAACTGCCACGGGGCCTCTGTTTAGAGAGGTTCTAACGGCAACGGCAGGGATGAGGAATCGCGGCTACATTTCCGGCTCTGGCGGGCTTTTCTGCTCGCTGGTGCGGGACGAAGTTGAGGGACCGATGGCTACACAAACCAAGACCAAAATCAAGATCACGACCGTTACCAAGAAAGAACTCATCGATCGCATCGCCGACGAGACGGGCGAGAAGCGCATCGCGGTCAAGCGCATCGTGCAATCATTTCTTGATGAAGTTGTGAGTGATCTGGGCGAGGGCAAACGCCTCGAGTTCCGCGACTTCGGCGTCTTCGAGGTCCGCGAACGCAAAGCACGCATCGCGCAGAACCCAAAGACACTCGAACCCGTCAAGGTCCCATCCAAGTGGTCGGTCAAGTTCAAGGCTGGCAGGCTCATGCGGCTCGCAACAGAACGACTTGCAAGCTCCGGCGGCGCATCGTCACAGATCGAGACCAAGCCGGACCCGCGCGCCGCGGCCTTTGCCCAGACCAAACCCAACGGCACGCTTCGCTCGAACACCGGTTCGTAAAGCAAACTAAATCTATAACGAACGGAGGACCGATGGATCGCGTTCCATCGGCTTGGGTTTTAACGAGCCCGAAGCGCAAGCGAGGTTTCTTTGCTTGGTGTCACCCAAAAANCCTCGCTTGCGCTTCGGGCTCGTCAACATGCAGGCATCGGCGAGGTCAGCGCCAGCATCCGCCCGAGTGAGAGCAGCGCATCGCGCCTGATCTCTGGCGAGACCTTGATCTGGTTGGGCACTTCCGGCTCGCGCTCTTTGCCGCTGGGCGAGATGCCGCAGAGCATGTCCAGCGTCCACAAAATATGCGGCTCGTCGATGCGGTACATCGTCGTACACAGGCACTGGCAATCGCTCAGAATCCGCACGGTCACGCCACGCTGTGCGGCCTGGTTTTTGAGGCGGTTGACGAGGTTGTGTTCGGTGCCCACGACCCAGCGCGTGCCGGGCTTTGCATCCATGATCGTTCTGAGGATGAACTCGGTCGAGCCAGAGAAGTCGGCTTTGTCGACGACTTCCTTGCTGCACTCGGGGTGGACGATCACGCTCCACGGCTTCTGGTCCGTCTCGGCGGCGCTGAACGCCCGGATCTCGTCGACATGTTCGGGGCGAAAGAGCTTGTGGACCGAGCAGTGGCCCGCCCAGAGGATGACCTTCGCGTCGCGGAGCTGGTCGGGAGTCATGCCGCCGAGGCGCTGGCCTTGGTTGACGAGCTTAGGGTCGTAGAGGGCGGTGTGTCTTTGGGTGTCGATGCCGAAGGAATGCGCGGTGTTTCTGCCGAGGTGTTGGTCTGGGAGGAAGAGGATTTTGATATCATCGTTTGGGTCGCCCTCGCCGCCGCGCGCTGCCCAGTCGAAGACGGCGCTGGCGTTTGAGCTTGTGCAGCAGGCCCCGCCGTGCGCGCCGACGAATGCTTTGATGGCTGCCGACGAGTTGACGTAAGTGATCGGGATGACCCGGCCCGCAAAGCCTTGGGCTTTGAGTTCTTCGTGGATCGTGTCCCACGCGTGGATGCAGTCGTCGATTTGCGCCATGTCCGCCATCGAGCAGCCGGCGGAGAGGTCGGGCAGGCTGACGGTGACGTGCTCTGGGCTGAGCATGTCGGCTGATTCTGCCATGAAGTGGACGCCGCAGAAGATGAGGTGCTCGACGGGTTTCTCGTCGCAGACACTGGCAGCGAGTTGGCTGAGCTTGAGGCTGTCGCCAGTCAAGTCGGCGTGGCGTACGACGGCGTCGGTCTGGTAGTGGTGCCCGAGAATGACCAGCTTGTCGCCGAGGCGTGCGCGCCGGTCGGCTATGTCTCGCTGGAGGTCGGCGGAGTCGGCCTTGGTGTATCGCTCGGGGAGCGAGGGTTGCCAGAG
>NVSP01000119.1 GCA_002732755.1 Phycisphaera sp. | reverse complement strand
TGGGCCCTGAACGAAGAGTATTACGTTAACGACCAAGGCCAAATGATGAATTCCAGCTTCCTTGACTACCGGATGCCCACGAGCCTGGACCTGCCTATGATCGACACGGCGATCGTCCGGGGCAAGCCGGGCCAACCCGTCGGGCGCGGGGTGCGGCTGGCGCCGGCGTTCGAGGAGCAAACCGGCACGGTCAAATCCCGCGTCATGGGCACCGCCAAGAAGCTCTTGGGCGGTTAGTTTATATTTCAGCGTTTTTTTTTGATCTGCGTTTGGCCTCGATCGTGCGTTCGGCCAGGCCCTTGACAAAGCTGTGGACGGGCGAGCCTTTGATGGCCTCGTTGAGTCGGTCGGCTACGCGGTAGCGAAGGCCCGCGCGTTCGAGGTTGCCCGCTTCCATCTGTTCACTGAGCATGGTGCGCTGCACGCGCGAGTGGTCGCGCGCAAGGTTTGGGTGTCGCGCCAAAACCCGTGCGTGGAGGTGCTGCTTACGCATCTCGACTTCGGTGCGCAGGAGCGAATCGGATCGGATGCGATAGTGCAGCATGAAATCTGGGATGACCGCGCCGTGGTGGCCCCGCTCGGCGAGCGAGCAGTAGACATCCCAGTCTTCGTAGGAGGTGAGTTCGGTGCTGTAGCCGTTGATGTCGYTGAGTGCATCGCGCCGAAAAAGTGCGATGCAGCACCCGCCGCAGTTGTGGATCGGGAGCAGGTCGCGGTGCAGACCAAGAGGCACCCAGCCCCCGAAGTGGCGCGTCGGCGCTTGGCGGAAGTAGCCGACCATCGCGGTGACATACGCAAGCTCTGGCTCGCGGCGCATGACCTCGACGGCCTGTGCGACAAATGTCGGGCTGATGATGTCGTCGGCATCGAGCGGCAAGACAAACTCACCCCTCGCCGCGGCAAGCCCCGCATTACGGGCACCGGAAAGCCCCATGTTTGCCTGCTGGATCACGCGCAACCCGTTGCCTTCGAGTCGGTCGATAAGCGCGATGGAGGCAGAGTCGGTTGAGCCGTCGTCAACGACAATGGTTTCGATCGAGCCGAATGTCTGGCGCGAGATCGACTCGAGTGTCTCGGGCAAGAACTCAGCGAGGTTGTAGTGAGGCACGACAACCGAAACCACCGGCACACCCTCGGCGAGCGTCGCGGTTGGGGCCGTTGGCTTCACTTCTTGTGTTGAAACTTGTTCGACTAGTTCGACAAAGTCTGCAACAACTTGCGTGGGGTTGCACATCTCGGCGATGCGCACCGGTGCGTTTGATGCGATGCGCTTGCGGGTCATCTCGTCACGCAGCACGCGCTCAATCGTATCGCCAAGGGCATCTGGATTCTCGGCATCGCAGAGCAAGCCGGACTCTCCGTGGATGATAATCTCACCCGGGCCGCCTGTGTTGCAACTGACGACCGGCGCGCCGAGCGCCATCGCTTCGAGCAAGGCGTTTGGGAAGTTGTCCCACCTGGCGGGGAAGCAGCAGAGGGTTGCGCTGTCGATCATTCCGCCAAGCTCTTTGCGCTCTACCGGCGGCAAAAACTCGAACCTCCCCGCCCACCTCGGGTCGATGAGCTTCTGGACATGCTTGCGCATCGACCTCCCGAAGGGGCCGGTGCCGGTGTCGCCGCCGACGAAGATGAACCTGGCCGACACGCCACGCTGGAGGAGTTTCTGGCCCGCAAGCACAAGGATATCCACGCCTTTGCGGTGCTCCATGCGTCCAAAGTAGAGCACCGTCGGCGTGGCGGATGCTGCCAGTGCATCGCCCGGTTGCCGGAGGTTTTTGATTGATTCAATATCAAACGGGTATCGAAGAACATGGCCCGACTTGATCTCGCCGAGGTCGTGTGTTGCCATGTAGCCCTTGGTGATCGCCAGCAGGTCGGTCGATGGGCTGAGCACGAGGTCGGCATGGGCGATCGACTCGTGTTCCATGATGTCCAGGTACGCCGCGTAGTGCGGGTAGGTCGAATCGTTGTCGAGCGTTCGGCAGAGGGCCGAGCTTGTGTGGAGTCGGCAGACGAGCGCAACGCTGTCGAACTCGCGCGTGGTGCGTTTGGCTTGGCTGAGCGCGTGGCCCTCGGCCCAGTAGTCGGGGTATTCGATGACATCGAACGCGAACCGCTCGTGCAGCCTGCGGATCGTTTTGAGGACCGCCAAGCCGTGGCGGGCGTAGGGGTAGTTGTGATCGAGCCGGGGCGGGCCGTCGACGGGGTCGATGATGTGGAAGGTGACGCCGGGGAACTCGGAGTGGCCGCGCTCGAGGATGCCGGCGTGGTTGCGGGTGAGGACATGGACATCGTGCCCGGCGTCGGTCAGCGCGCGGGCCCAGTTGGCGGCGTAGGTGCCGATGCCAGCACCGAAATACGGCGCGAAYTCTCTGGAGATGATGCARATCCGCACGAACANCCCCNNTTNKGSMATGATCCTATGCGGCACCGCTGNYMWKWTAGAGANGNCCTCACMTGAATTGAGGCCGTCCCATAATGCCCGGTTTGGGGGATTGCATATGCGTGCGGGCTTTGGTATGGTTTTGTGTTGTGTCAGAGGTTGATCGGAATTCGTATTCGGAGTATTGACAATGAATCGCACTCTCGCAGCACTCTCGCAGCACTCTCGCAGCACTCTCGATCGNNCNGKTGRTAGCGGGRACYACGCAGGGCCAATTTGGATCTGATGTGCCCTGCCGGATTCTCACGGACCAGAACTGTGATGGGCTCGTGACACCCACCGACTTTACAGCGTGGACAGCTAACTACAACTCTGGGAATCTGCTCGCTGACCAGAACGGCGACGAACTTCTCACCCCGACAGACTTTACCGCGTGGATAGCAAACTACAACCTCGGAGATGACGGGCCACGAGGGCCTGCGTATAGCTGCAATACATGTAGTAGTACCTTCGCGATTGGGGACATCGACGGAGATGGGCTGCTCGATGTCGTGGTAAGCCACAGTACTCAAAATGTCGTTGAAGTGTGGCGGGCATTGGATGCCAACAACTTCGCACTCGCCGGGAGCTTGCAAATTTCAGAAGCAGCAGCTGTCGTCTTGGCAGATYTTGATGGGGATGGGGCGATAGATTTTGCGATCGGAAGCTATGCCGACAATTCTGTTACTCTCGCGTACGGGTCTGGCGACTTCAACTTCGCGCTGGACAACAATAACCCAATTATGGTAGGTGTGACACCGGCGATTTTGACTGCCCCTGCCCGATGCGATGGACAACTGTCCAATTTGGTTGTGGCCGATGGCTCACAAACAACATTCGCATTCGTTCAAAACCCGACACTGAGTCCCGTGGTAATTCCTGTGACATCGTCATTCGAGATTCCAAGTTGCCCCCAGGGTGTTACGGGTCCTTGTAACAACTTTACCGAACCTCCTTGCAACCCGAATGCCGGACAAGGCATTCAAGAATGCATGCGTGCTTCCCGTTGTCGCCATGCTAAATGTATATGGGCAGCGTGCATCGAATATGAAGACGGCGGCTTCCTCAGAGGCCCATTATGGGTAGCTCAAGTGTCGGCGTGCACTGCAGTCTCTACTATTGAGCAAACAGCATGCCTCCCTTCAGTTGTCCTTCCGTAATGAATACTGTGGCCAATCCAGAATTTGACAACGGCATTTTTTGCTGGCGTTGTGGTTTTGATTTGTCCGGGCTTGATGGGGATGGGGTATGTCCTGAGTGCGCCCTACTTGTGTCGGCCGCTCGACAGGCGGCCCCATTCCCAATCGGGTCGAGAACGCAGAAATGGGTTTGTGCTTTCGCGTTGCTTAGCTTTGTTCCACTTCTCTTACTTGGTTTTTTGTTTCGGATTTCCGCATCATTGTCGGGGGTATACGACACCGTCAACTACGGGGAAATCGCAGCATTTACCTGCGCCTCGATCGCAGGCATTGCCGCGGGGTGGTTTATGAGAGCGAGAGTACCGACACGGGCATTCAGTGTGTTCTCCTGCCCGTCGATTGTATTGTGTGCAACCTTGTTTCTTCTCGGCCCAGCCAATGCCCTAAGTTCGAGCTTGATCGGTACTTTGTGGTTAACAATCAGTTCTAATCTCTTTCTTATTGTTATGGCGTGTGCTCTTGCCACACTCTCGCTTCAGGCAAAAACGTTCGCCCAAAGATTGGGAATGGGTAAACCAATAAGGCACGGAATCTCCCTCAACGAGGCTTCACATCTCGCCTTCGTATCGGCCGGGTTGATGGCTCTTGGCACGCTCCTGCTGGTGAGCGGGCTATTCCCGCTCACCAGCAACTTGCCGCGATTGGTTCTTGGGTCTGGCGTGCTTCTGGGCATTCTCGCTATGGGTGTCTGGACAATATGTACGTTTCCGATTGTTTGCCGGTTGGCACGATGGCCAATCAGCAGGAGCCCGGAATCAATCTGACGGTGTACCGGGTTGCCCTCGTATCATTCCGCACTGAAGGTCGGCACATGGCAACTCGACTGGCTGTGGCCGCATATCGCCGTTGGTGTCGCGGTGCTAGCTGCTTACATAACAAACCAACATATCCGCAGAAGGGCAGACCTGCGACGGCTCATGAAGTAAGCGATGGTGGTCGAGGATTAGGATGTTGCAGTCGTCTTGCTGGGGCGCTGCGTTCGATGACTAGGCTCTCTGCATGCTCAACGATTGTGGAATATATATTGCCCTTAAATAGCCTGGCAACATCCAAAAACTCACCTTTGGCGATCATCCGGCACAAACGCCGGGTGGTCGCCATATGGACCGTGATCATTCTTTTCATTCTTGTCGTTCCGATCGGTATTCTGGTGGCGGCGATACTGCTCGACCT
The DNA here is from genome assembly GCA_002732755.1 of Phycisphaera sp. Classification (GTDB taxonomy): domain Bacteria; phylum Planctomycetota; class Phycisphaerae; order Phycisphaerales; family UBA1924. The sequence continues at coordinate 3,448 of NVSP01000119.1, read as the reverse complement.
GCCACCACAAACCTTGTACTGGATCATCCCGTCGTGGGGCATCGCAACGACGGCGGCCATCGCGGCGGCGTGGGCCGAGATCCGGTGGCGTCGGCGGTGGCGGACAGCGGGTGCGCTGCTGTGCCCGGGCTGCCTGTACCCGTTCCCCGATGACGAGAAAGAGGTCTGCTGCCCCGAGTGCGGATTCCAGTTCGGCAACAAATCGGTACGCCGCACATGGGCGGCTGAGAAACGCAGAATGGAAACCAAGAAAGCAATGTCCATCGCGTTGATTGGAGACGGATTTCGGCACTACCCCGCCGCCGTCTCGCGTCACAGGATTACTCTGGTAAGATACGATTTATGGTCACGCGGCTCTATGCTTCTTGCCCTCGTCGTATTGGGGGCTATTTGGATTACGATCTTTGATGCAACGATGGACACGGCGACCAATGTATTCACGATTCCAATGGCCATTGTTATTGTTCTCGTTATCTTTGTATCGCGCATCCGTGCCAGAACCGAACACTGCTGGCAAAACCGCATACAAAATACAAGCAGCGTGCTGTGCCCAGAGTGCCTCGCCGACCTTGGCGATACCGAGGCAGCCGGTGTCTGCTCGGCGTGTGGCCACGAGTACCAACGCGAGGAACTCGACCGGCTCTGGGATGAAGAAAGAGCACGCAAAGACTGGTGACAGAGCCATCAAAATATGTCTTCGCGATTAAGTTTAAGATTGTCCAGCTATACAGCACATCGCGCCTGCCCGGCCAATAGCCGATGATGGTCCAGAATCAGAATATTGCTGTCGCTATCCTGTGGGATTATCCCCCGCACGCAGCTCCCTGACACCGGCACGGGCTGGATGCTGTGCTCGTCGATCACGATGATTTCCTTGACGCCGTCAACGAGGAACGCGACCGGGTTGTTGTCGATTGCAAAGACAACGTAGAGCGATTTCCAGGCGGCGGTGATGCCCTCGACGAGTTGCGTAATGAGCAGCCGCATCTGTGCGAGTTCGGTCTGCCAGGTGCATTCGATCAGGTCGTGCGCTTGGTTTGCTTTGCCGGCGGCTGCAAGTTCGAGGGCTTTGATGGCTATGCCGTGGATCGCGCGGTGTGGCGCATCGAATTGTATGATGATGTGGTGGAGCGTGCCGTCGCCGCCGCAGATCGCGGACATGGCTTCTTCTGATCCGACGAGCACATCGTACCAGCGTCCAAAGGCGCACATGTGCGGATCGGTTACTTTTGTGAAATCTTTGCCGGTGGCGCAGCACTCGCGGAGCTCGTTGAGCCACGCGACGTGGTCCTGCTCGCGGGCGGCCAGCATCTGTTTTAGTTCATCAAGCTCGGACTCGAACGTCGGGCGACCGAGGACAGTCCGCAGCTCCATGACGGGCACGACCACGCCGCGGTGCATGATCGTGTACTCCAGCGGCGGCCTCATGCCGGGCACATCCGTCCGCACGATCGAGGCCTGCTGGATAATCTCAAGAACGCTATCGCACGGCAAACCGACGAGGTGATCCTGCGCGGTTGCGATCAGATATTGAGCGGTCTGGTACAAAGGCATCTATCGGAACCTAAAAATTGGCCCATGAGCGATCATGGATGTAATTGCAAACATGGGTGTACATGACTAGTTTCTGGGTTTGAGTTCGCCTCAAACTAGCCCAGACTCCAAGCCTACAAAGCCGAGGGATTGCGATCCCTCGGTCTTAACCCAGCAATATTTACATGACCCCGTCAGACAAAGAGACCTTGCGAGCGATGACTCCCTACGATGTTGTGATCGCATTTATGGGTTATCTATGTTGCTTATCATTGCATATATCGCAGGCCTCGTGGCCGTCATACTGCTGGTTGGCACTGCGGCCACAGAACCATCGGTGCTTGGTCGGCTCAAGATGTTTTCAAATCCATGCATGACAATGTGGCTTGCGTACTTCGTTCTGACCCCCAGCGGCATGTACAGCATGATATTTATTATGTACATCCCGTTTATTCCGGTGTTTATTCTATTCATACGACACCGGCGATTTACAAAAACGCACACCAACGACAAGCTCTGCGCCGACTGCGGCTACCTGCTTGAAAAACACCCCGCCGACACGCACCCAGACGATAACCCAAGCCCCGTCTGCCCCGAGTGCGGCGGGCGGTTCTGGTTCTACATGCCGGCCAAACACTGGGGCGACCTGCACGCAACCTCAAACATGCCCAGACTCTGGGTATCCCGACGACAACTCCTGTTCATGTTTGTACTCTCGGCGGCGATCATCACCTCCGGCATCGTGCTGGCCCGCAGTCTCCAGCGGAGTTTCCTAGGCTGGCAGATCGGCTCGGTCGATATAGGGTGGGTTCCGCCCTTCGCGACTTGGATCGCAGCGGTATCTGCTACCTTCCTCGTGAACCAGGCGATCCGCCGCCGCGCCGACGAGGCCCGGCTCACCGCCAAAGCTCCCCCTTCCTAACTCTGAACCCGCCCCTCTTGCGCCCTACACTTGCCCGCACGAAGGAGCCAAGACCATGCCCTACACGCTCAAGCCCGATCAAGGCCTCGATGTTGATGCCGAGACCACGCCCTACCTCGACAGCCTCGTCGACACCGGCGACCGCTGGACGCTCAACTTTGGACCCCAACACCCGGCGACCCACACCACGCTCCGGCTCGTCCTCCAACTCGATGGCGAACGGATCGCGCGATGCACGCCGCACATCGGCTACCTCCACTCGGGCTTCGAGAAGCTCGCCGAGGTCATGGACTACAACCAGTATGTCACCATCACCAGCCGGACCAACTACCTCAGCCCACTCTCAAACAACATGGCATGGCACGGCGCGGTCGAAAAACTCTTCGGCATCGACCTGACACCCCGTTGCAAAGTCCTCCGCACGATCATGGCGGAGCTGGCGCGGATCCAGGACCACCTGCTCTGTGTCGGGGCAGCAGCGCTCGACCTTGGCGCGTTCACCGGCTTCCTCTACGCCTTCAACCCACGCGAAAAAATATACGATATTTGTGACTACATCGCCGGCCAACGATTCCACCCCGACTGGACCCGCGTCGGCGGCCTCATGATGGACCTGCCCGACGAAGATGTCTTCCGGGTCATGGTCAAAGAATTCATCAACGACGACCTCATCACCGCCATCGGGGACCTCGAGAAACTCGTCGAGCGCAACCGCATCTTCATGGACCGCACGCAGGGCGTGGGCACGATCAGCAAAGAAGACGCGATCAACTGGTCGCTGTCGGGGCCRYTGGCYAGGGCRTCGGGTGTGCGAAGAGATCTACGAAAAGATGAGCCGTACCTCTGCTACGCCGACAACTGGGATGGCAATGGTGCCAAGGCCGTCGAGTTTGATGTCCCCATCGCAACAGATGGCGACTGCTACTGCCGCTTCCTGGTCCGCATCGAAGAAATCAAGCAGTCTGTGCGCATCATCGACCAGCTCATCGACCG
>NVSP01000118.1 GCA_002732755.1 Phycisphaera sp. | reverse complement strand
TTCATGTTGGAAGGATAGGGGAGCGTTTGCTGGATTGGCTATTCCGAGCCGGGAGCGCAAGCGACCTGGGCGGCACACTTGATATACACGATGACACCCAGGTCGCTTGCGCTCCCGGCTCGGATCAGGAATTCGTTTTGCTTAGCAGCCGGCGTTGAAGTTTGCTATCCATGCGGTGAAGTCTGTTGGCGTGCATGCGTTGTCGTTGTTTTGGTCGCATTCGGGGAGGTTGTTGTTGAAGGCGTTGATCCACGCGGTGAAGTCGGTTGGTGTGAGTTGGCCGTCGCCGTTGGTGTCGGCGAGGCAGTCGCTGGCGAGTTGGTAGACCTGTGTGTTTCCGCCGTTGCCGTTGGTGTTTGCGTGGACGGATTTGCTGCCGACGAGGATGTATGAGCCGTCGGGGCTGAGGTCGAGTGAGAAGGGTGAGCCGGCGGTGTCGAGTGAGTCGACGAGGTTCAGGTCGCGGTCGTAGACGCGGATCTCGGGCATGGTGTTGCCTGAGTCGCCCCACGAGGCGGCGACGAAGAGTGTGCCGTTACTATTCACTTCGGAAGAAACAACGGAGTTTTGGTTTGCGCCGGAGCCCGTGTAGCCGCTGGTTGCGACGACGGCTCCGGTGGTGAGGTCAACGCTGCGGTGGTCGTTGATGAGGTAGCCCGAGCCGTAGTCATGGCTTACGGCGAAGAGTGTTTCTCCGTCGGCGCTGAGCGAGACCGCGCCGAACCAGTCGGTCGAGCCTGTGCCGGTGTAGACGGTTTGCCAGACGCCTTCGATTTCGCGGGCGGCGCGGACGTTAAAACCACCGGCAGCGATGGCTGTCCCATCGCGCGAGATGCGGGAATAGCCGCCCGCGCCGGAGACTCCGAGCACATATTCGATGTTGAGCGTTGCGGTATCGTAGAGCGTTGCGGTTGCACCGGCGGTCACGACGACGCGGTTGCCAGAGTCGTCCATGTCGATGCGGAGCGAGAAGCCGGGGACCGTTGTTGAGCCGAGCACGTTTCCAGAGCCGTCGAGGATGACGAGTTGTGTGTCTGTGCCGTTGTATGCGAGGGCTGCGATGCGCGAACCGTCGGCGCTGACGGCGACGGATCGGTCACGGGCTGCGATGTACTGCGCATCAAAGTTGTAGGTCCAGATTGGTGTGGCGCCGTTGGCATCGGTGAAGGCGCGAACGGCGATTTGTGCTGTTGCCGATTGTGTAATCATGGCGCAGAGCGAGGCTTGTGATGCGGCGGCGACACCGATAGACGATGGGTTTTCTGCTGACAATGAATATGTGAAATCTGGAACATTGCTGCCCTGGGTTGAGAATTTGCCGAGTCGTTTATCGTTGAGCGCGTGGCCGACCCATGTTTCTGTGCCGAGGTTTCCTAGCGCGGTCGAGAAGGGGACAGAGATCGGGTCGGTGAAAGTCCAGAGGAGGTCTTCCTGAAAGCCGGGGTGCTTGGCGTTGGCAGAGTCGATCTGCGAATTGGTGCGCGTGATGTGGACACCGTCGGCGTCGGTCACGAGCACATCCGAAGATGACTGGGCGGATGTGGAACCTGCGATGAGAACGAGAATTGCTGTTGCTGCGATGCGCATGGCTGAGTACCCCGGTGAGCGTGGTGGTGTTTGGAACCATCCTTAGCGTACCAGATCGTGTGGCCGGGTTGGTGTYGATTCCGGYAAATTGGTGCTTGCTGYTGGTTGATTGTGGTGGGTCTYGTTGTTGGTAYAAAAAAACCGCCTGGGTGGTTTGTATGGGCCACMCAGGCGGTATTGGTGTTGGCTGTTTAGGCCGGGCTAAGGATTACGGGCACCCGGCGTTGAAGTTGCTGATCCACGCGGTGAAGTCTGTTGGTGTGCAGACATCGTCGCCGTTCTGGTCGCAACCGGGGAGGTTGTTGTTGAAGGCGTTGATCCATGCGGTGAAGTCTGTTGGGGAGAGGACACCGTCGCCGTTGACATCGGCTAGGCAGTCATCRCAGTTGATGGTGATGATGCGGAATGCGTCAACGGCTGATTCGGTGATCGAACCCGAGCCGAGGTCTTGGCTTGTGAAGCGGACGACGACCTGGTTTGTTGGCGTGACGAAGTCTGCGATGCGGAAGGCGTGTGTTTCCCAGTTGGCTGTTGAGCCTGGGATGGTTTCGAGTGTTGTCCAGGTCGAGCCGTTGTTGTTCGAGATTGAAGCGATGAAGGCGTCGTTGCTGCCATTGGTGATGTGGTGGACGGCGTATGAGACGACTGCTTCTGGGGAGGCAGAGACATCGTATGACGCGGTGATGAGCGTGACGACGCCGTTGTCAACGTCTTCGTTTGGCGCGTTGTCAGTGACCCAGCAGAGTCCCGAGCCGTCGGCATCAGCGGTTGGGTCGCTTCTGCCGTAGTCGCCGGGGACGGCGCGTTCCCAGTCTCCGGTGGAGGCGGTGCTTGAAGTTGTCCAGCCTGGGTTTGTGTTCATGTCGAGATCGACTGTGACGGTGGTGCTTGTTGCGATGGTCGCGGCGTAGTCGCCGTTGTTTGGGTTGGTGTACGACTCGCCTGCGGTGTCGTCGATGGCGAATGAGAATGTGATGTCGTCGAAGCAGACTCCGCCGGGGAGCTGGGCGACATAGACATCGCTGCCGAGGGGAAGCAGGCTGGTTGTGACCGCGCCGTTACCGTCGTCGTAGATGAGTTGTGCGGTTGCTGGGTCTGGGACGATCGCGCCGTTTGCCGCGATGTTGACGGTGAGGTTCTGTCCTGCGGGGTCGATGAACTCAGGGATTCCGCCGGGGAATGTGAATAGAGGTCCTWGCGGGATGCAGACGCCTTGCGGATTTGCGAGGGCGTTTAGGAGTCCGCCGTGGCCTGCCCATGTGCCCCAGTTGTTACCGCCGCCGGCGGAGCATCCGCCGTGTGTGTGTACGCCGATGGCGTTTCCGGTTGCATCGTCGATGACTGGTGAGCCGGAGTTTCCGCCTGTGGYGTCCATGCCGTAGGCGAGGGATGTGCCGCTGAGGCTAAAGAATGGTCCTGCGTGTGTTTTCTGAACGAGGTACCAGGAGCATGGTGCGAGGCTTGAGGAGACCGAGCCGTAGCCCGTGACGCGAGCGGTCGAGGCGGTTGGTGCGGTGGTTTCGAGTGTGAACCATGTGCCGCTGACTTGCCACGGGAGGAGTCCGGTGTTTGAGTTTGGGAACGCACCGAGGTATCCCCAGTCGTTGCCGACACCTTGGCCGCCGTTGGTTTGCTGTGAAGCTGCATCGACGGCGTACTGGTCGTCTGGTCCGGGGTGGTTGATGCCGCCGAAGGCGCAGGAGTTGTCAGAGAGTGGGACATTGAACTGGAGGACATTGATGTTGGAGTTGCCGCTGGGGTTGCAGTGTCCGGCGGTGATGAAGCAGTGCTCGCAGTCGTCGATCATCCACGCGGTGCAGCCGATGGGCAGTGCGCGGGCGGCGCGTGGGTCTGACGAGAGTGTGCGGTCGTCGGTGTTGCCACAGATCGACTCTTCGTAGGTTGGCGGTGTGCCGGCGATGACAGAACTCATGTTGAGCTCGTTGAAGCCGGAGTTTGGGTAGGCCATGAGTTCGATGAGAATGGTGTCGCCGTTGAAGTATGCGGATGTGTAGGCCCATTGTGCGATGGCTTCGCTGTCGAGGTACTGGACCGCGCCGTCTTCGAGGGATGTGATCTGGAGGAAGGATGCGTTGCCGGTTCTGTCATGGCCGGCGAGTGTGACCTCATCAAAGCGCAGGCGGAGCCAGTCGGCATCTTGGATCGTGATGATCTCGCTGATGACGGGCGCAAGCTCTTTGGTTGTGTTGACAACGCGGCCCGAGTTGATGTCGAYMKMGRCMWMARMCTSKGWRAGYGGGTCGGTYTGGGTTGACTGAGCCGAGGCGGCGCAGGCGAGGCCGGCGGACAGAACGATCGAGGCGATACGCGAAGTGTGACTCATGACATGCAGCTCCAGTGTGCGTGTGAACGGTTGATCTCGTTGCCGATCTGCCCACGATCCTTTGGACAATCCCAAATGCATTTCGCGAGCACGACCGACAACCGACTGGTCATTTCCCCCCAGCGGTGAGTCCATCGTACAGGGAATAGCCACGGCATCAAAGCCCGGGGATGGAAAAATGACCTGTCTGGGTCGATATATAGGACCAAACAGGAGCCGTGTAGTGTGCGATTCTGAACCGAGCCGGGAGCGCGAGCGACCTAGGTGTCTTTCCCGAGAAATGTAAATGCCCCCAGGTCGCTTGCGCTCCCGGCTCGGTTTGTGGGTGTTCAGCATCCGGCGTTGAAGTTTGCGATCCACGCGGTGAAGTCTGTGGGTGTACATGCTCCGTCGCCGTTTTGGTCGCATTCTGGGAGKTKGTTGTTGAATGCGTTGATCCAGGCGGTGAAGTCTGTTGGCGTGACTTGGCCGTCGCCGTTGACATCGGCGAGGCATTGGTCTTCTGGTACTGGGCCGGTGGCGACGATGGTCGCGGTACCCATGAAGGTGACGATGACGCCGGTGTCCGGGTCGGTGTCGGATGCGTCGATGGGGAACACGACGGTGACGAAGATTTCGTTTGTGACAACATTGACCACGCCGGAGACGGTGACGGGTTGAGGCGGGAGTGTTGCAAGGTTGATGGCGGTGGCCCCGATGAGCGCGCCGACGGCACCCGTGCCGGAGACATCGATGATGCCCGCCATTTCGTTTGGCACGCTGTCAACGGTGAACGCGCCGGCACCATCGACCGGTCCGGTTGCTGGTGTTGCGCCGGTTGGCATATTCATGGATAGGTTATTTGTTGAAGCATTGACCGTGCCGAAGAAGCCGTAGTCAAAGTCGAAGTTGAGCTGGCCGACAGCGAAGTTGTAGTCGATGAGCGTGATGGTTGTTGGGATGTCGTAGTCGTCAAGCTCGATCGTCATGGTCCCGGTGATGGGCGCGGAGTCGGAGTCGGTTTCTGTTCCGATCGCGGTTTCGAGTGTGACCGTGAGGTTGATCTGGGATTGCGTTTGGTCGATGGTCAGGTCGGCAGGCTGGGCAAGCGCTGCGGGTGTGCAAATAACGGCGGCAAGAATGCCCGTGGCGGTCGTGGTTTTCATTTTCAAGCTCCTCGGTGTGACATGAGACTACCAGCGGGGGCCGGGCCGGGCCAGTGTGAATCGGAAGAAGAGTGGCGAATCTGGTTATGGGGGCRGGGCTCGTGCCAGATTCCGCGTGTTCACGCCCGCGGCTCTTTGKKGYKTWCRNGCAKCCSGCRTTGAAGTTKRYKATCCAYGCGGTGAAGTCKGTKGGTGTRCAKRCKSCGTCGCCGTTTTGRTCGCATTCTGGGAGGTTGTTGTTRAAYGCGTTGATCCATGCGGTGAAGTCTGTGGGTGTGACCTTGCCGTCGTGGTTGACATCGGCAAGGCAGATGCATGTTGTGTTGAAGGTGTTGCCCCCGTTGTCGGCGTAGTTGCCGCGGATATCCAATGTGGTGTTCCCACAAAATGAGTTTGATGTGAAAATTGCCGGGGGTTGTAGCAGGAGGTCCGAAAGCCAGATGGCGGCTCCGTTTTGTGCGCCGGAGGTGTTGTCTTGGAATGAGCACTGGGAGACTGATCCGGGCGAGACCTTGTCGTCTCCCAAGATCATCCAGACAGCGCTTGCGTTGGTGTTTGATTGGTTCTGGTCAAAGCCGCACCTTGTGATGTTTGCGCTTCCAAAGCTGACATTGAAATAGATCGCCCCGGCGTTGTTGGAAGTGTTGTTGTCAAAGTTGCAATCTGATATGTTGATGTCGGCGGCGAACCCATCGGCGCTGATGGCGCCACCGTTGTTTCCTGCGGTGTTGCCCATGAAGAAACAGTCCTCGACGGTGAGGACGGTGTCTTGCGCCCAGATGGCGCCGCCGTTGAGTGTTGCGGCATTGTTGACGAAGTCACAATCCCGGATCGTGGCCACGCTGTCCATCACGATCAGTGTGCCCGCAGTACAGAGCTCGAACCGGGTTCGTTCTATGGATACCGAGGAGTTTTCCAACTCAACAGGATTGATGAGAACGACGCAGTCCGCGATCGAATCGCTCGGCCCGTTCGTAAAGACCCCGCCGGTGATGAGGAGCATGTTGAGAGAGATGCCGTCGAGGGAGCTGATTCGCCCGGTGATGATGGTGTTGTTCCCCGTGGCACCTGCGCCCGTGATCGTGATGGGGACGAAGGTGCTAAAGCCCGCGTACACACCCGGCGCCACAACGATCTCATCGCCAGCCAAGGCCGCGTCTGAGGCGGCCTGGATGGTCGGAAAATCAGCGGGCACATTGAGCACATCGGCCAAGGCTGGGAGTGCAAGGACAGCAATCGAAACGGCGACCAAAAGGTGTCTCATTGGCGTGTCTCCTTAGATGTATCCGTAATCATACAAGAACTCACGGCTCTGTGCAAGCATGAAAAAATGAGTGACCCGCAGGCCGCCCGTGTGAAAGAAGCACAAAACGGTTGAGCATTGATTATGGACACCCCGCGTTGAAGTTGGCGATCCATGCGGTGAAGTCGGTTGGTGTGCAGACGCCGTCGCCGTTTTGATCGCATTCTGGGAGGTTGTTGTTGAATGCGTTGATCCATGCGGTGAAGTCTGTTGGGGTGACTTTGCCGTCGTTGTTGACGTCGGCGAGGCATGACGCTGGTGGTGTGAAGTTGACAACGAGGGTTGGGTGCAGCGATGGGTTGGTGTGATGTCTGCTGATGAATCGCTTGGTTGTTATTGGTGTGCTCTCGTTTCCGATTATGATCCAGCCGAAGTTGTCGGCGGGCGTGTCGATCCATGTTTGGATGTCGAGCGCCATCTGGGCTGAGGCCCATGTGTAGGACTGGCCGGCTGCGTTTACAGAAATCGTGTCGCTGGGGATTGAGACGAAGTCGCCGCCTGCGGCTGTCCACGCGGGCGAAGCTGGCGGGTTTGCCGGGTTGTACGAACGGTAGACCCAGGTGACATCGTCCTGCTCGGCACCGGTGCCGCCGCCTTCTTGTCCTCCCGGGTCTGAGGTGCCCTCGGTCCAGTCGTTTGTCACAAGATGCAGTGAATTGTCGATCGGGCCGGAGGTTGTGCGGTTCATGAAGAGTGTGAGCGAGACGGAATCGATGGTAGAACCTGCGGGTATGGAGCTTGTGTCGAATCGCAAGAGCGTCCGGCGGAGGTCTATCCCTGCGATCCTTCCGGTGAACAGGTAGATCCCGCTGCCGTTTGCGATGCCGGGGTCTTGCGAATAGATCGCGGCGTCTGCGACCGGTGTGAGTGTGGTGACATCTGCCAGCGTGCTACAGGTGAACATCGCAAGTGGCAAGGCCAGGGCTGTTGCCTCTAAATAGACACGAAAACGTGATGGATTGTGTAGTTTACAGTTCATGATGTTGTAAAACCTTTACATATTGGTGTTGGAAGAACACTTGGCCTACGGGCACCCCGCGTTGAAGTTTGCGATCCATGCGGTGAAGTCTGTGGGTGTGCAACTGCCATTGCCGTTTTGGTCGCATTCTGGGAGGTTGTTGTTGAACGCGTTGATCCATGCGGTGAAGTCTGTTGGGGTGAGCACGCCGTCGTTGTTGGTGTCTGGGAGGCAATCACCGGGCGAGCCAAGGGTGAGGAAGGCTTGGTCGCTTGTTTCGAGGTCGCCACAGAATCCGATGACCCAACAGAAATACGCGCCGGCGTTGTCCTCTGAAACTGATGGTATTGTAAGTGTGCTAAAGATTTCACCGGGGAGCGCGATGTCGTTGTGGAACCAGAGGTACTCGTTAACATCGCCGGTGGTGGTGATGGTAAAGACCGCGTCTTGGCCGGGTTCGACGAGGATCGAGGCGGGCTGGCTTGCGATCGCGACGAGTTCGTTGACCAAGACCATCGTTCCCGCGATGCTTTCAACGCGGCAATCGGTCGTGACTTCCAGCGTGTAGAAGCCCTCGTCGGCTGGTGCGGCGGCGGGGATACTCAAGGCGGGCCCGGTCTGGCTTGCGAGCATTTGGCCGTCGCGGAACCACTGGTAGGTTGGGTTGATCGCTGCTATGCCGAATGCGATATTGAGGGTTTGGCCTTCGCAGATGAGCAGGTCGGTTGGCTCGTTTTCGGTGTACACCTTTGGGCAATAGGTTGCTGCGAGTTGGACGGCCTGGAAGCTGTTGACTCTGCCAAAGCCGAAGACGTCGTCTTCGCCGGTAGCGCCGAGGTCGTCGGAAGATTCGTAGAGGATGTCCCGGAGGTCTCGCGGTCGAAGTTCAGGTCGAGATGATTTTATGAGGGCGGCCACA
>NVSP01000117.1 GCA_002732755.1 Phycisphaera sp. | reverse complement strand
GATTGGCCGGAGATCGTGCAGTTTGGTGTCAATTGGCTGTGGGGGCGTATTTGAGGGCGGAAGAAATTGCGCACGGGTCAGTCTGGTAGGCTGTTGGTATGGAGTTCTATGTTGGCTTGGTGATGCTTGTAGTCGCGGCGGGTTTGCTGTTACGGGCTGTTGTACGGCGGCGGGTTGGCGATGTGCCGTATTGCAGGAAGTGTGGGTTTGAGCTGAGCGGCTTGACGGAGCCGGGGCGTTGCCCAGAGTGTGGCAGGCAACTCGCACATCGCGGGGCGATCCGGGTCGGCGAGGTTCGGATTCGCAAGCGTCTGATGTGGGTCGGTGTTGGGTTTGCGGTGCTTGGCGGTGCGTGCGTTGGGATCGATGCACTCAATCGCAATGGTAAGTTCAATCTGACGAGCGTGAAGCCGGCGTGGTTGCTGTATGCCGAGGCGTATCTGCTTGATGACAGCAGGGCGAGTGTGGCGACCGATGAGATTGTCGGCCGGGGGCAGGCAATGACTCTGTCCGCGGGCTGGAATAGTCGGCTGCTTAGGATTTCATTGGATCGTCACTCGCAAAGGTGGCGGTCATTTCCATATGCGCAATGGGGTGTAATTCTCGAGGGCTATTCAAACCAGAAACTCAGCAAGGAGCGGATTGATCAACTAATTGAGGATGCGATTGGGCCAATCGACATCGAGAGATTGGGGTACCAAGGCAGCTTGCTGGCGGGGCCCGGAGAGATGCTTGAGTTTGATTTGATCATGAACTGGAGAGCCGGGGAGGATTACGACTACTACTACAATAACCTACCATCCATTGAGCTTCGGGTTGTAGAGTTTGAGCTGGCATCGGAAGATCTCGGTGTTGTACTCACTGATACGAATCACGATCTAGAGAAGTACAGCTCTAAATCGACCGATACTGGATCGATCTATCGTTCGTCATATTCGGTCGATGGGGTGCCCACGCATGATCTGTTGTACGGCTTGCCGGATGACATCGAACCTGGAATATACACGGCGACAGTGACGGTTCATATGTACCGCGTGTACACGCCCGACTACTCAAAGCCGGAAAGTCACCGTTTGCCTTGGCATCGCGACAACGATTCACTGAGGGTGCTGGTGCACTCGTTCCCCGTAGAGATTGCGTCGGTCGAGGCGAGCAGCCCGATTGCTGTTGTGATCGGCGATCTTGGCGAAGGCGTGGCTCGCGACCTGATTGGGTTTAAGGTCATAGACCGTGACGTTATTTTTGGACACACGCCTATTATTGAATATGAAATCAATATACCGTCATCGCAACTCGGGTTGTCGATGGTCGGTGATCTCGTATTTACGCAGAGTGATCGTGAGCACTGGGTGAAAGTCAGGCACGATGCTTGGGATGGGCCCAATCGAGAACGGGTGTTGCTTCCGCGGTATGAGCCGGGGGAGATCCAGATTAGATACGAGCATGACGCGGCACTGGCGCGACACATGCGGCATAAGATCGATCGTGTATTGGTTGGAACATTTGATCTCGGTACATACACGATGCCTTCGTACCAGCAGACGCTAGATGCCCAAGGGCCGGGCCGGTAGTCTCTGTGTTTTGGTATACTCAATCATGGAGTTCTACCTCGCCCTCATTCTGCTTCTCGTTGCGTTGGCGTTATTGTTTCGCGCGTTCATCAACCGCCGGCTTGGCGATACGCCATACTGCCGAAAGTGCAAGTTCGAGCTTACCGGCCTGGCCGGCCCAGATCGATGCCCAGAATGCGGCAGAGAACTGAACCATCCGCGGGCGATCCGCATCGGCAAAAGCCGCGTCCGCGCTCGGCCCATGTGGTGGGGACTCGCACTCGCCTTCCTTGGCGGCGCGTTCGTTGGCATAGACGCCATGAACCGATCAGGATTCATCGACCTCACAAGCGTCAAGCCCGCCGGACTTTTGTTCACCGAGGCGTACCTACTCGACAATACGCGCGCAAGCGCCGCGACCATCGAGATCGAAGACCGGGCCATCGCTGGCAAACTCGGCCCCGGCTGGCAAGACCGAATCCTCGCAACCGCACTCGCCCGACACGCCCAGACCTGGCGGTCCTTCCCCGATGCGCAATGGATGTTCATCACCGATGCGATCGACCGAGGTGAATTAAGCGAAGACAGAATCGYGCAGCTYTTCGACGATGCKGGAGGCAARCTYCGTATCCAAAGCGTTGGACGAAGACAAGCCGCCTACCCGGGCGAATGGGTCAAGGTCGTTGCGGATATCCAGTGGCGTGCGGGAGCACCAAGAACTGCCAGTTATGCCAGTTTCGGGAGCGGCATCCCGCTCGATTACTGGTTCAAGATCCGGCCCATTGGCAACCGCACGAAGATCGGCGCGCTCAADAACGCTTCGGCRTYTRGCGTGTTGCAGAACGAGGACCAGTCGGCGGAGATCGTTCCAGGCGTTGCGATGCCWRAACGATATTTYTAYGATGTYGCCATSAGCTTYATGGTCCCCCAAGACCTYGCACCGGGCRCTTACCGAGCGCAACTCGGYGTCGARGCAATCGATMWRCGCRCCKTCATGGRTGCAGATCCGMTGRAGCYTYCAGCTTACCCGRACGGMTWTTCARACCCTCTYACCAARGAACTCACCGCAGCGTTCTCGTTCAAGGTNSSCNGCTGCGGGTTCGCTKGAYCCAACGCCCGTCACGCCCGCAGACCTCGGCAGAGCGTCCGAACCTGACAGACTCGTCGGATTCAAACTCAAGTCCATCTACAAGCAGAACGAATCCGTCGTCGCCGAGTACAACATCGACTGGTCAAACCGGCTCAAATCAGATGTCGGTGTCGCGGGGGTGCTCATATTCGAGCAAGACGGTAAAGTCATCCAAGGCGCACCATTCTGCAGGACCAAGGACGCAGCCTCGGCAAACAGAATGTTCGGCGACAACGGCTTCTTCCGCATCGAACTCGACAGCTTCCACCCGGGCATCGTCAGCGTCCGCTACGAGTCATACCCTGGCATCGCCAGAAACAACCGCCACCGCATGGACCGCTACCTGCAAGGCCCGATCCAGCTCGAACCATTCGAGATCCCAGAAAGCCCGCCCAAGCGTGACCAGGCGATGCCTACCGAATAAATCGGCTGTCAACTATATTCTTGTCGCACACAGAATCTGAAGCATAGTCGACGATGTTCTGCAGCGTCGTCTCGGCGATGTTGGTCACCGCTTCTTTCGTAAAGAACGCCTGGTGTGCTGTGACAACGACATTTGGAAATGTCAGTAATCGCGCAAATACATCATCCTGAATAATCGACTCTGAAAGATCCCGAAAGAAAAGATCGCCTTCTTCTTCATACACATCAATCCCAAGATACCCAAGGTGCCCAGACTTTAGCGCTCGGATCACAGCCTTCGTATCAACAACCGCGCCCCGGCTCGTGTTTATCAGCATCACGCCGGGTTTCATCATGCCCAGAGCCGCGTCATCGATCATGTGGTGGGTCTCTGGGGTCAGCGGACACTGAAGCGTGACAATGTCTGAAGTACGAAACAGTTCTTCCAGCGATGTGTACTCTGCAAAACCTTCCAGTTCATCATTCCGACACGGGTCAGACACCAGCACGCGACACCCAAAGCCCGCCATGATTCGGCACACAGCAGCGCCAATCCGGCCCGCACCAACAACACCCACAGTCCGACCCCGCAGGTCAAACCCCATCAGACCATCGAGCGAAAAGTTCTGGTCACGCACACGCGAATACGCGCGATGCAACTTGCGGTTAAGAGTCAAGATAAGCCCCGCGGTGTGCTCGGCGATGGCGTAGGGAGAGTATGCAGGAACCCTTAGGATTGTGATTCCTAGTGATTCCGCCGCCTCAAGATCGACATTGTTAAAGCCAGCCGATCTCAGCGCGACGACGCGAATCCCCAGTTCCGCAAGCCCCGCAAGCACCTCTTTGTCCACGCAATCGTTCGAGAACGCGCTGACTGCCTGCGAACCCTCCGCAAGGCTGACAGTGCCGGCGCTAAGCGCAGTTTCAAGAAAGACAAGATCATGACCGTGCCGGTCGTTTGCCGCCTGTAGAAACTCCCGATCATACGACTTTGTGCTAAATACCGCGACCCGCATCTCAAAATACTCCCGTATTATTGCTTCAAGTAGTATTATAGCGACCCGTAATCACATCCACTGACCCGTCTTCAGGTCAGTGGCAAGGTGGTCGATGCCACCTGCCGCAAACCAGCGAGCAGGTTTGGCCGGTGAAACAAACGCACGCACAATCCCACTACGACATATAGGGAGATCCACACATGGCAGACTCAAACGCTTCGTGCAACAGAAACTCCGGCCTCGGCTGCTTCGGCGTCATCATCCTCGTCGCCGCCTTCTACTTCCTCGGCAGAGCAAACACCAACACCCTCCGCGAACAAATCACCACGCTCGAAACCAAGGTCGATCAGTTGCAGACCGATGTGACAGATGCACGCAAATCGCTCAGGCTTATTTCGCTTGAGGTTGGAAGTGTTGTCGAGCTTGGAGAACCGGCGGGCACGCCCTAAGCGTGGCACTGGCTGCTTGCAGCCAGTGGTGGGTGTGAAAGAATCACTGTTTGGCAAGCAAGCAGTGCCACACGATGAGTCATGTCAAGTCGGGTCACCCGGCGCATATTTGCAATCGTCTACAACCACACCGCAAACGGTTTAATCTGTATTACGCCCTCAACAAGAGCAGTAACTCTTCCAAATATAGAAAGTGGAATATTGCGCCCGGAATAACCACAGAAATATAGTGCATCATGGCTGGTGGCTCCCATGCCATGTTGGGATCTCGGCATCTTTTGAATGCTACAGACCATGTCTATTGCCCATTGATTTGTTTTGTAATAGTTATCATTTGAGTTGTAATGATTGGGTGACTGGAACACTAGGTAGCCGGAGTCGTTAACCTTTTCAGTGCCTTGCCCAGTAAAAAATTGCGGGGCATCAAATTGTGTATCACATGCAACATATACACTACGATCATTATTCACTGCCATTCTACATGCGTCGTCAATAGTGGTGCATAGCTCGCTAGTCTCGGACAGATGGTCTGTAATTTTACTGAGATGATTGGCTACGTGTATGTCAAGTGTCTGTTCTAATTCATCTTCCTTCATTCGATTACATGTGTGATTTATACTAACTTCGGGCTTAATGACGACAGCAAGTAGAAGTTTTAGCTTCGTAGAGAATGAAGTACTTGATGTACGACCTTTTTTTGACGACGTGGTAGTGTCTCTTGCTACGCCTCCATCAACTTGTGCAACGAGAGCCTGAATCCCCTGTTCATCAATGTAGATAAAGTCTTTAAGAGTTGTGGGCCGCTGCGAGGTCACTCAAAGATTCCCACGCCGGTCCTGCTCCAATTCCAACGCCTCAAACAGAGCCTTGAAGTTGCCCTTCCCGAAGCTCTGGCTGCCGTGCCTTGAGATGATCTCGAAGAACAGCGTCGGCCTGTCTTGCAGCGGTTTGGTAAACAGTTGCAGCAGGTACCCCTCGTCATCCGCATCAACAAGAATGCCGAGGTCCTTGATCTTGGTGTGGTCTTCTTTGACCATCTCGTGGCCGTTCTTGGTCAGGGTCTTGTTGACGCGGTCCCAGACCTGCTCGTAGTAGGTATCGGGCAGGCTCAGGAAATCCACGCCGCGCTTGCGCAGCGCCGCGACCGATGACAGCTCATCATCCGTCCGCATCGCAAGGTGCTGGATGCCCGGCGTCATGTTGTGCCACTCCAGATACTCAAGGATCTGGCTCTTCTTCTTGCCGTCGGCGGGCTCGTTGATGGGCATTTTGATCAGATTGTTACCCGAAGCCATCACCTTTGACATCAGCGCCGAGAACTCGGTCGAGATGTCAGCATCATCGAAGTGCTTGAACATCTTAAAGCCCATGACATTCTCGTACCACTCGACCCAGTAGTTCATCTTGCCCTCTTCGACATTGCCCACGACATGGTCGACATACTTGAGGCCGCAGGGGTTGGCGCGGTTGTACTCGTTCACCGGCGAGTCGATGGGCCTGAATGTCGGCATGAAGGGCGCACCCTTCTTGATACTGGGCAGATCGTACGCGCCGGTTCTGCTCACAAAAGTATGAATAGCCCGGCCATAGGTTTTGATCGAAGCAACCGTCACGCTGCCCGTCTCATCCGAAAGCGTGCGGGGTTCCTGCGCACTCTCGGCGCCGTTGGCGACCGTGGCTTCCCAACTCTTTGTCGCATCGAAGACGGTCAGCGCGAGATCTTTGACGCCGTCGCCGTAGAGCTTGATCTCCTCGGCAGCGGGGTGGTCCTTGTGCAGCGGCGTAGTGAGCAGCAAACGGATGTTGCCCTGCGTGAGCAGGTAGTCCGCCTCGTCCCGGCTGCCGGTCGTCAGGTCAGCGACCTGGCTGATCTCAAAGCCGAAGGTGTGGGCATAAAAGTACGCGGCTTGCTTGGCGTTGCCGACGTAAAAACGAACATGGTCAACATCGATCAGCGCAAGAGGATCGGTCGCCAGCGTCTGGCTGGTTTGTGTCGCGGCCTTGGTCACTTGAATAACTCCAATGCTTGGGCAGATCTACGGAGCCCAGGTCCGCTGGTAGTGTACGCGAGAAACCCGCGCCGAGCACATGCAAATATGAGACCCAATTACCGCATAGAACGAGCCCCTAGCGCCAGCTAGGGGGCACCCCCGACAACACTGTTCTTGGCGCAAAAAACACTGACCTGCGAACAGGTTAGTGGCACAAAAGGCACGGGATGTCAGATCTGATTCAGTCCGACCGATTCAGCTTCGCCAAGAGCTTGAAGATCTCGATGTACAACCAGACCACGGTCGTCAGAATCCCAAACGCCCCGAYCCACTCGTAGTACTTGGGCAGGCCTCGCTTGACCCCATCGTCGATAAACCGGAAGTCCATCAACAGCATCAAAGAAGCGAGCACGATCACAAAGATGCTAAACCCGATGCCCAAGGGGCTGCTCGAATAATCAAGACGAGGGATGGTGCCCGAGCCTGCAATCATGTTGATGAGGAACGAGCCGATGTAGTAGATACCGACACCCGCGACCATCACGCTGACCATCTTCATCATGAAGTTGTTGAGACGCAAAATGCCTGAGGCGTACCCAAAGAGCATCGCTGCGGTGATCGCAAGACTCAGCCCCGCGGCCTGCCCGACCATGCCGTAGACAGCGGCGGGGTCGTTACCGATCTTGTCCGCAAGAAAAAATCGCACGATCGCAACAGAGATCGCAGAGACAAAGAGGCCCTCAGAAAATGCAAAGATCGGGACAACCCAGCCCGAGATCTGTGGTTTTTTGAGCATCACGAATGACGCTGCGAGTCCGCCGATCAACGCCCCGATCATCGTGGGCATAATCAGCCCCGGGTTCTGCTGGTACATCCCCCAACTCGCCGCCGCCGTCGCGATCGTGATTGCAAGCAAGTAGAGCGTCTTGAGCGCCGTCCCCTGCACGGTCATGACGTTTGACCTTGCCTGCGACTGGCTCATCGCGCCCGTCCACGACGGGGCTTGTTGGTAGGTGGCGCTGTTGAAGACTGGGTTACTGCTCCGCATCGCGGTTCTCCTGTGGGAATTGGTTACGGAGTGTACCGCATTCCTGTGCATTTTCCTCCTTCTCCCTGCCGGGGAGAAGGTGTCTACGGAGCAGACGGATGAGGGGTCTTTGTATTTGTCTTCCCTCAGTTCTCAAGCCGATGGATCGCTATTCATCGGTCCTTAGTTTGGTGTATTCAAAGAACCAACCCAAGAACCCTCTCCCGAAAAGGGCGTTAGGGAGCAAGATCCTCCTCTCAGATCGGTCAGTCAGCAGTTAATATGTTCGGAGAACCTGCCAAACTCGTTCATCGGGTCCGACCGGTCCGAGAATCAGTCCACTCAGCCCTCAAAGGCCACTTTGCCTTTGTCCGACCCCTGTTTGGGTGTGAATGACTTTTCCAAGCATGGACACACGATCCGCCGATGGAGGGAGTTGGATAGACTTGCGGCCCACCGTCGGATACGCGGCCCGCATCAAGGATGAGTTTGCTTTGTGCAAATGTCGGGTTCGTAACGACGATCGGAGTTTGGGAACGGAGTTCCTGCCGATCGGATGTCGGAGACTGATTGAATGAGCAGCATTGCTCCAGAAGAGAACATCGCACAACGCACCGCGTCACTGGCCTTCGGTCCCTACGACCTCGTCAGAGAGTTGCGCCCGTCTGGCTCGATCGAGCGCCACCTCGCGCTCCACCCAGAGTTGCTCACGCACCATGTCGCCTACCGCTTTCGCCTCGGCCCTTCACGCGCCGAACGACGCCGCTTCCTCG
>NVSP01000116.1 GCA_002732755.1 Phycisphaera sp. | reverse complement strand
CTTGTCGCTCATGTTGTCGGCGTGTTCGACGATGAAGCCGGACAAGCCGTAGTACTCATCGCGGAAGTCTGCGGTTGCTTCTGCGAGTGCGCCGACGCTTTCTGTTGATGCGAAGGTGATCGTTGGAATCCCGAACGCGTCGGCAGCGAGCGAGCTCCAAGTGTCTTCGTCTGTGTTGTCGTGCCCGGGCAGGGCCGCTGGCGGGAGTTCGCAAAACTCCAGCGAATGAGACCGCTCGACTGGCCCAGCCGATTGGGTTGTGTTGCGGACAACAACAGCACACGTCGCAACGAGCGCATCGGCGAAGGCGTGGTCGGTGCTGACCCAGAGGTGCTCGAGCGATGCGGCTTGGGAGATGCGATGCCGGATGGCCGAGGCGTCGCGGGAGGCGAGCACGGATTGTGGCAGCAGGAACGCGACCCGGCCACCGACGGTGACCTTGGTCAGCGCATCGATCCAGAAAACGGCCGCGGTATCGGTGTAGGCGGAGGTTGCGCCGTCGGTTCTGGCCTTGATGAGGGCCGCAAGGCCCCGTTGTGTGGCGGTGGCCAAGTTGAGTTGGCTCAGAAACGGCGGGTTGCCCACCACTGCATGAAAACCGGGTGGATTGTGTATGCTCTGACCGATTCTTGTGCTCCACAATGGGGATTTTCCATGCCTCGCATAATGCCCGCGAGTGAGCAACAATACTACAGGCACTCGCGGCGGCTTGCGTTGTGCTCTTGGTCCGATTCGGAGGTTGACACATGTTCTTTAGAATGGTTTACGACGACTCTCTCGCGCAGGCGGCGTACATCATCGGTTGCCAGAAAACCGGTGAAGCGATCGTCTTTGACCCCGAGCGTGACATCGACCGCTACATCGAGATCGCCAAGGCCAACGGGTTGACGATCGTCGCATCCGCCGAGACTCATATCCACGCCGATTTTCTTTCCGGTACACGCGAGTTTGCTGAGGCGATCGGCGCACGGGTCTACCTCTCAAAGCTCGGCGGGCCGGACTGGACCTCGGGTTGGCTTGATAGCAAACTGGGCGGCGGTTCGTACGACTCGGTCGAACTCGCGGACGGCGATACCTTTGCGATCGGGAACATCGAGTTTGAGGCGGTTCATACACCGGGCCATACGCCCGAGCACCTGAGTTATCTCGTGACGGACAAAGGCTCTGGCGCAGATGTCCCGATGGGCATGGTCACGGGCGACTTTGTGTTTGTCGGCGATCTCGGCAGGCCCGACCTGCTCGAAACCGCTGCGGGGATACAGGGTGTCAAAGAGGATTCCGCCAAACAGTTACACGGCTCGGCTTCGCGTTTCGTGCAGAGTATCCAAGAGCATGTGCAGATCTGGCCCGCSCACGGSGCGGGGAGYGCGTGCGGCAAGGCGCTCGGGGCTGTGCCGCAATCGACCGCCGGGTATGAGAAACGGTTTAGCCCGGCGCTCAAGTTTGTTGATGACCAGACGAAGTTCATGGACTTCATCCTCGACGGTCAGCCCGWGCCGCCAATGTACTTTGCGCGCATGAAGCACCAGAACCGCGACGGCGTGCCGGTGCTGGGGAAGCTACCAGAGCCGAAAGAACTGACGGCGGCCACGCTTGAATCGAGCATCGGCAAGAGCCTTGTTATCGACACGCGATCGACCGAAGATTTCAAGGCGGGGCACCTGCCCGGCTCGATTCATTCGCGGCTTGGGCCGTCGTTTCACGCGGCTGCGGGTTCGTATGCAAGCCCAGCAGATGAAATCATTTTTGTCATCGAGAAGCACAGTGTCGAGGATGCGGTCAGAGAGTGCGTTCGGATCGGGCTTGATAATGTCAAGGCATTCGTGACACCTGAGAGTCTCGCTGCGTACGCGTCGGCGGGTGAGAAGCTCTCGACAATCACCGACATCACGCCGAGCGAGTTGATGGAGAAACGAGGCAAAGGCGATGTCCATGTGCTCGATGTGCGCAGGGCAACCGAGCACAGCGAGGGGGCGATCCCGGGGGCGCAGCACGCGGCCCACACACGATTGCCGGCGGCGATTGAGAATCTGCCAAAGGACACGGAGATCGTCGTGCATTGCAAAGGCGGGGGGCGGTCTGTTATCGCGGCTTCGTACCTGCTTCGGCACGGGTTCAAGCCGATCAACCTCGCCGGCGGGTTTGATGCCTGGGCCGACGATGGRCACGAGACAACATCCAACGACTAACCCGTATCGCGAGGAGCGTTCATGGTTCATATCGCACTGCTCGGCGCGGCTCTTATCGGTATTACGCTTGGGCTGCWCGGCTCGGGCGGGTCGATCTTGACTGTTCCGATTCTTGTGTAYTTACTCGGCAAAGACGGCAAGGTCGCGATCACCGAATCGCTTGCGATCGTCGGCGGGATCGCGGCGTTCGCTGTGATCCCGCACGCGCGCAAAGGGCTTGTACGCTGGAGAATCGCGGTTCTGTTCGGGCTACCCGGGATGGCCGGCGCCTATCTCGGCGCGATCGTCGGCGACACGATGCACGSCGCGGTKCARCTYKTGCTCTTTGCKTGYGTCATGCTGACCGCCGCGTGGTTTATGTTCAAAAAAYCAGACAAAGACAAGGMTGGAGTTGAGCCRAAGCCGGCACCGCCGGTCTGGCTTGTCATGGTTGAGGGCTTTGCGGTCGGGATCATGACGGGGATTGTCGGTGTCGGTGGCGGATTCTTAATTGTGCCGGCGCTTGTCTTGCTCGCGGGGCTGTCGATCCATCACGCGGTCGCCACGAGTCTTGTCGTTATTGTTGCAAACTCGTGGATGGCGTTCTTTCGGTACCAMGGCGGCATGCTCGACAAGGGGCTGGAGATCGACTGGTCCACCATCGGCATGTTCATCGGTGTGGGCGCTGTCGGCACATTTGTGGGCAAGGCGGTGGGGGGCAAGATCGACCAGCGCACGCTCAAGCGTGTCTTTGCAATTTTCTTGCTCGTCATGGGGCTGATTATGATTAGCAAAGAGTCGATCAAATTCGCCGATGCTGGCAATGAGAAGCCCGAACAAATCACTGTAGAGTGAATGGAGCCGAGCGGCGAACATGATCTTCCAATCGGGTACACTGGGCACTCGAAGGGGAGCTCTATGAAGATTATTTTGCTGATTGGTTGTGTTGCGGTTGCTTGCTCGGCCTCGTTCTCTGCTGCTCAGGTTCAGGATGAAACCGCTGCGAAGAATCACTCGCGTCACACGCACAAGCACAACCCGGATCACCAGACATCGGGTGACCGAACCCGGTTCTACACTGATCGCGACTCACCGATCGTGCTGCCGTTACCCGGTGAAGATGATGTATTCATGTTTGTTGTGTACGGCGACCGCACCGGCGGTCCAAACGCGGGTATCAATATTCTCAAAGACGCGGTGCGTGACACGAACCTGCTCGAACCTGACTTTGTGATGACCGTTGGTGATCTGATCCAAGGGTACGACCAGTCTGGGCCTTGGATGCGGCAGATGACCGAATTCAAAGAGGTTATGAATKRATKGYWTTGCMMMTRKTWYCCAGTGGCGGGGAATCACGATATCTACTGGCGTGGTCCCGGCAGGCCCGAGGGTGAGCACGATGCGAACTATGAGATGCACTTCGGCCCGCTGTGGTACGCGTTTGAGCACAAAAATTGCATGTTTATCGTGTTGTACACCGACGAGGGCAACCCTGAGACCGGCGAGAAAACGTTCCGAAATCCAAAAGCCCAAGAGATGAGCGAGGAACAACTCGCGTGGCTCTCGCAGATGCTCGAACGGTCCGCCGGCGCTGAACATGTATTCTTGTTTTTGCATCATCCTCGGTGGACGGGCGGCAACTACGGTAGCTCTTGGGACCGGGTCCACGAGATGCTCGTCGAGGCTGGCAATGTCTCGGGCGTGTTCGCCGGGCATATCCACCGGATGCGGTACGACCCGCGTGACGGCATCGAGTACATCACGCTTGCGACCGTCGGCGGGCATCAGAACAAGGTTGTTCCCGAGGCGGGCTGGCTGCACCACTACAACATCGTGACGGTTCGGCCGGGCCAGATCGCGCACGCGGCGTACCCGGTTGGGGCTGTCATGGATGTCCGCGAGATCACCGCTGAATTCTCAGACGAATCGGCGATGCTCGCCCGGCTTGCGCCGAGTATCTCACCTGATGTGTTGCTTGGCAGCGATGGTTCGAGCGACGGGCACACGGAGATCGTGCTCTCGAACCCGACATCTCATGCCGTTGAGTTCTCGCTCACGCCCGAGTCATTGGACAGCAGGTGGAGCGTTTGGCCCGATCATGCGCACGGCACACTTGAGCCCGGACAGAGTATCGCACTTGGCTTTGATCTGCGTAGAACGGGCGGCCTCGATCAGACATTCCGTGATGTCCGCTTTGCACTGGACATGGACATGCTGTTGCCCGGCCACAGGTACGCGATCCCGACGGTGTATACGGATGTCCCGCTTCGGCTGGATCTTGAGAGCTTGCAAGCTGCGGACCGAGACCGGGCTTTGCAACTCGATGGGCAGTCGTATGCGGTGGTTCCAAGCAACCGGTTCGAGTTGCACGACGGCCCGATGACGCTCGAATGCTGGTTCAACGGCGAAGCGTTCGCCGGCAGGACCGGGCTTGTCGCCAAGACCGAGAACAGCGAGTTCGGTTTCTTTGTATCAGAGGGCAAGCCAGAGTTTTCGATTCACCTCGGCGGACGATACGCCAGTCCAAAATCGGACACGGCCATTCTTGATGCCGGGGTCTGGCACCACATGGCGGGGGTCTACGACGGTTCGCATGTGAGGCTCTACCTCGACGGCAAACTCGTCAGTTCCGTCGAGCACTCCGGCTCGCGCAGGCTCAACAGGTTTCCCCTCGTCATCGGCGGCGATGTCAACGGCAAGGGGCAAGCGGTCAGTCTCTTTACGGGCCAGATCGACGGCGTGCGCCTCTCGGATTCTGTTCGTTATTCAGGCGAGAGCTTCGAGCCTTCGCGGATCTGGGCAGCCGATGAGCACACGGTTCTGCTCTACGACATGGACCGCGGCGTTGGGCCTTGGGTCATCGACGAGTCGGAAACCAACGCGCACGCCAAGCGCGTTGGCGGGGCTGTTTTGAAGTAATGAAGGGGAGAAGAAAGCCATCTGTCGGACTCGAACCGACGACCTGCGGTTTACAAAACCGCTGCTCTACCAACTGAGCTAAGATGGCACGACCCGATGGTAGCCTTGCGGGCAGCGYTTGGCGATTCGCTTTGGCTGGGCTTTCGGGGACACTTATGCTGGCCCGCCCTCGCCGCCGGGCATGGCGTTGCAGAGTCGGGATTGTATGTTCGCCGCGATGGTTCGGCACTCGTCGGTGTCGGCAGAATTGACGGTAATGTGCCCGATCTTTCGGCCAGCGCGCGGGGCCTTGGCGTAGGCGTGCATCGCTGCGCTCTTGAACTCGGCGATGGAGTCTTGGCGTGGCAGTGCCCCGATGATGTTGAGCATGATTGAGTGCCCGGCTGAATCGGTCGGGCGAAGATCGAGTCCCATCACAGCTCGCACATGGTTTTCAAATTGCGATGTCTGCGCCCCCTCGATGGTCCAGTGCCCTGAGTTGTGAACGCGTGGCGACATCTCGTTTGCCAACAGCTTTCCGTTGACATCAAAGAGTTCGACGGCAAAGACACCGACATAGTCAAGCCCGTCGGCGATGTTCTGCGCGATCTTCATCGCCTGGGCCTGAATGTCCTTGTTGACAATTGCGGGTGCTTCGCTTCGGACGAGTATGCCGTGCTGGTGCGTGTTCTGTGTGAGTGAATAGGTGACGAGTTCGCCATCGCTCGATCGACATGCGATGACAGAGAGTTCTCGCTCGAATGGGACAAAGGCCTCGAAGATAAAGGGCAAATCACCGATTTGGCCGATTGCATTTTCGAGTTCATCTTCGGTGTGGATGACGAATTGCCCTTTGCCGTCGTAGCCGCCGCTGCAGGATTTGAGGACCGCGGGCAGCCCGAGTTTGGCGCACGCCTTTCTGAGTGATTCGCCGCCGGAGATCGCCTGGTATGGGCCGATCGGGATGTTATGTTTCTCGAAGAACTGTTTTTCGGCGATGCGATCGGATGCGGTGCGTAGCGCGTGCGAGTTTGGGTGGATCGGTTTGATGCTGGAGATCGTGTCCAGTGAAACGGCGGGCACATTTTCGAACTCGAATGTGACGACATCAACCCGGTTTGCAAATCTCAGCAGCGCCTGTGCATCTATGTACGACCCCACAACAAGCTCTGCGTGGCTTTGCGCGCACGCATTCGGGCTTGGGTCGTAGACGATGCAGTTGATACCGAGTTTCTTGGCAGCGATCGCCATCATCTGCGCGAGCTGCCCGCCGCCGAGGATGCCCAGTGTCGATGGGGGGGTCAATGCCCATCTCCATCGAACGGCAACTCGGGGACCGACTCGGTTTGTTTCTTGCGATAGGCAATGACGGCTTGGCGGATGTTCTCGCTTGAGATGCCAAGGATCTGCGCCGCAAGGATGCCCGCGTTTTTGGCGCCGGCTTCACCGATTGCGAGTGTCCCGACGGGGA
Source organism: Phycisphaera sp. (assembly GCA_002732755.1). GTDB lineage: Bacteria > Planctomycetota > Phycisphaerae > Phycisphaerales > UBA1924. The sequence continues at coordinate 1,856 of NVSP01000116.1, read as the reverse complement.
CCCCGCCGGGCATCTGGACGATCGAGAGGAGCGAGTCGAGGCCGCTGAGTGCTTTGGACTGGACTGGAACGCCGAGCACGGGCAGGTGTGTCTTTGATGCGGCCATGCCCGGCAGGTGCGCAGCGCCTCCAGCGCCCGCGATGATGACGCGGATCCCTCTGTTTTCGGCTTGCTCGGCGTATTCAAAGAGCCGTTCGGGTGTGCGATGCGCCGAGACCACACGGGTCTCGCAAGGCACGCCAAGCTCGGCGAGCACCCCGGACGCATGCTGCATCGTGGGCCAATCCGACCGTGAACCCATGATGATCCCGACCAACGGCGCTGCATCCGGCAAAGTGCTCATGCCCTAGCCTAGCCTCGATGGGCAAGACCCGCAGGGAATGGTGATGAGCGATCGGCTGAATACATCTTCAAACTGTGCAAGGGAAGCGTTCGTGTTGCGGTTCGGCTGCGATGCCAAATTCATCGCTCATGCGCCGGGCCGGGTCAATCTGATCGGTGACCATACAGACTACAACGACGGCTTTGCGATGCCGATGGCGATCGATCGGTATGTAGTCATCGCTGCGGCACTAGATCAGGGCGCGAAGAAATCGGTTGTGTATTCCGGCGCACTTGCCGAGCAGGTCACTCTGAATATTGACGATCCGTTGGAGCATGAACCGGGCTGGGCTCGATATGTCGCGGGTGTCTTGCATCTTGCTCGGGAGAGATTGGGCGAGTTTCCAAGCTTCAAGGCGCACATCGAATCTGGTATCCCAACTGGTGCGGGGCTTTCGAGCAGCGCAGCCGTCGCGGTGGCGTTTGTCAATCTTGTTGAGGCCCTGACTCAATGCACGCTTGACCCGATCGAGAAAGCGCGCCTGTGCCAACGAGCCGAGCACATCTACGCTGGCGTGCCGTGTGGGATCATGGATCAGATCTCAATTGCAACAGCGCGGCCCGGAAGCGCGATCAAGCTGGATTGCCGATCGCTGGAGTTCGAGTATGTTGCGATGGACCCTKCCGATGTCTCAGTCATGATTCTTGACTCTGGAGTAAGCAGAACATTRGCGACGAGCGTGTACGGCGATCGGCGCCGGACTTGCGAAGCCGTGGCCGATGGTTTAGGAATCAGCAGCCTGCGAGARCTTTCATGCGTTCCCGATGGCTTGACCACCGAACAAAGCAAACGGGTTCGGCATGTTCTCAGTGAGAAYGAGCGAGTYTGTATGTTTGCAAGAGCGATCAGGCAGCGAGACTGGGTCGCCGCGGGTCGGAACATGTATGAGAGTCACGAGTCTCTGCGCGATGACTATGAAGTGAGCTGCCCGGAGCTTGATGCGTTGGTTGAGATCGCGCTTGATATTGGTGTCAAAGGCGGTGTATATGGCTGCCGAATGACCGGTGGCGGGATGGGCGGCTGCGCCATCGCATTGGTTGAGCCTGCCAAGCGGGGCACAGTGATAGCTCGGTTTGAAACAAGCATCCATGACACCGGCAAAGGATCGGTTCTCTTCTAGAGCGGTTTCACAAGATCATTCACCTTGTGGCATAAATCGGTCGCGACGGCTAAAAACGACATCGAGCACTACGGCCACACGCTACGGCTGTGTCGATCGCTTCCTCATCCGCCAACACGCGGTTGCCCAGATCGTGCTGACGCATCTATAACCATACGCGCTCCATCGGCATCAACTCCGGCGAACTGGATGGCGGTGCTCGAGCGTCTTGCGTGGTTGATGGCGATGCGCGGCGTGCCAGATCACATCTGATCTGACAATGGATATGAATTTACAGCCAAGGCTGTCAGGGGCTGGTTGAAAAAAATCGATGTAAAGACTCTTTACATCGAGCCGTTCTCCCAGGGGCTTCCT
>NVSP01000115.1 GCA_002732755.1 Phycisphaera sp. | reverse complement strand
GTCACTGCCATCGGCACCCGAGACGAGGGCCAGCCCGTTAAATTGGGGATCGACCACCTGCCCGACGAGATCCGCCAAGCCGACTCTGCCGATCTCACCGAGGTCACGGGCAGTGGCTCGCTCGCCGGCACGAGCCTTGACCAGCTCGAAAAACGGGCGATCCGAGAGACGCTCCGGCTTACCGCGGGCAACCGCGAGCATGCCGCAAAGCTCCTAGGTATTGGTGAGAGAACGCTTTACCGCAAACTCAAAGAATACGGCCTGCGGTAATCTCCCTGACTTTGGCTTGCCGTGTTTCTTTCGGTGCGCGGCGATTTTATCGGCTCCTTTTGTTGAGATTGAGTCTCAATAGCAAAAATATTGTCTGCATGACAGGAAAACATCCCGCTGGGCAGGAAGAGATTGCCCCGCACAGGAGCATTCTGATGGTATCGATCATGTTCCGAATTGCAGCATTTTCCGTTCTTATGACCCTCGCCTCATCGGTGTCAGCTCAGAACTTTGTCACACCCGACGGCTACGGCTGGTCGCGTGGAGACGCGGATACCTCGTACTACGAATGGGAAGATTTCATGTCGGCGACCGGTGCCAATGCGCCGGATGTCGCCGCTATGCCCAGCCCGCTCCCCGCTGGATGGGCAGATCCGACCGTTACCGAAACAACGGGGGCGCATTCCTCACAAGCACCGGCAATATCTATTCCATCGAAAATATCTTAGAGTTTGAAATTGTCACGCCATCAGAACCAATCTCTGGCGGCATGACCACCGTGCTTGTGCAGACAAGAACGCAAGGCCGAGAGATCGAACCGGCAACCATGCTCTGCGACGGCTCGGCTCCCGTTGAGACTGTCGAGCTCTACAGGCTTTTTCTGGGACCAGACGGTATCGGCGGCGGCTCGATCGTCGAAACACTCTGGAGGTTTGAAGTCCCCGCCGACGGCACATCCATCGTCACATTCACGGCCAACGGTGAGTCGCTGAGTTTCGATCATGTCTCGGTCGATTCATTCTCTGAAGAAATAAGTTGCCTGGCGGATGTCAACGGCGACGGCTCGGTCACGCCGACCGACTTCACCGCATGGATCGCAGCGTTCAACACCTCAGCCCCCGGCTGTGACCAGAACGGTGACGGCCAATGCACACCAACCGACTTTACCGCTTGGATCGCAAACTACAACAACGGGTGCTGAGATGATGAATACTCGCAAGGATCGCGCGTTCACGCTGATCGAACTATTGGTTGTCATCGCGATCATCGCGCTTCTGATCGGTATCCTTTTACCAGCCTTGGGCAAGGCAAAGGAGCAGGGGCGAAAGCTCGTCGAACTCGCTGCGGCGCGCTCGCTGACGCAGGCGCTGCACCTCAAGGCCAACGACAACGCCGACGAGCTGATGCGCGGGGGATACAACACCCTCGAGGCGTCGCAACTTACGGTCTTGGATGAGTGGGGCAACCGGATCAGTTTCGCCGAGATCAAAAAATGCTACCCATATCGCCTCGGCAACTATTTCGACTATGTCTGGGGCGGGACGACGCATGTCAACTCGCGGGCATCATTGCTTCGTGAGCGCCAAGATATTATGGGGGGCGGCGGGGTCTTTGGCGATGCCTTTGAGAACTGGACCTACGAGGTCAGCGTGTTCCCTTCGTTCGGGTACAACGCGCTCTATGTGGGCGGGACCAACAGCACAACCACGGCGCTTCGGCGCGCGGTATTTGAACGAGGCCGATACACCAAACGCCTCGGCGATGCGCTCTCACCAAGCGGTTTGATCGCGTTTAGTTCGGCGTACGGCCAGCAACCCGGTGGCCAAGTCGAGGGGTATTTCATTGTGACGCCTCCACCAATAGAGATGCAATGGAACACAACCACCCGGTCGGACGAGTGGGGGCATGCTCACCCGCGTTACAGCGAGAAAGCTGTCGTGAGCATGGTTGATGGGCATGTCGAGATGCTCTCTGCCGAAGCGCTGCAAGACCGCAGGCTTTGGTCTGACTATGCCCGCCGACGAGGTGATGCCCAGTGGGACCCGACGGCCGCGGCCCGTTAATTAATCTTGACGAGCCCGAAGCGCAAGCGAGGATTCAAGCAAGTTCTTCCCTCGCTTGCGCTTCGGGCTCGTACTTGAGATGATTACGCGTTGACCTTGCCGAGCCACGCGTTGGTGAGTTCAGAARTATACAATATCGTTGATCCAAGAGAAAGCACGCCAGACCCGTCCAGCACGCCGACATGGCTCAGACTCAGGCCGCAGGCTTCGGTTTGTTTTTCGGCAATCGTGATATCATCTTCGTTCATTTCCAGCACATAACCCATCGGAGGTTCTGCAAAGAGCAGGGCGGGTGAGTCTGTAAGATCGAGTGAGGCACCGAGTTCGCCCCCGGCTGCGATGAGCATCTCGGCGACCGCGACAAGCAAGCCGCCGTCGGAGATGTCGTGCGAAGAGGCGACAATACCTGAGCCGATCAGCGAATGGATGAGCCTCGCTGCTGCGGGGCCTTTCGTCAGGTCCATCGTCGGCATTGTGTCATCTGAAATACCAAACAACTGTTCATAGTGTGACCCGGCCAGTGATGTGTCGGCGGTGGGGGGACAGAGAACGACGAGTGCGTTGCCTTTGCGCTTGGCATCCATCGTTACGCACTTCGTGATATCCGGCACAATCCCAATCCCCGTAATCAAAAGCGTCGGCGGGATTTCGATTGTTTTGCCTTCGTTCGTTGTGAATTGGTTGTTTAGTGAATCCTTGCCCGACACAAACGGCGTCTTGTACGCCTTGGCCCCGTCGTAGCAACCCTCGGCGGCGCGGACGAGCGAWGCYAGGTTCTGCGGTTTCTTGCAACTGGGCCAGCAGAARTTRTCRAGGATCGCGATTCGGTCCGGGTCGGCCCCGACGCACACAAGGTTGCGCACGCACTCGTCGATCGCGGCGAGCGCCATCTGGTACGGGTCGCCACCTAGTGCGGGGTCGCCGATGTTTGTGGCGAGGCCGCACCCGATTGCGAGGCCCTTGCCAGAGCCGGGTACGGGTTCGATGACCGCGGCATCGCCCGGCCCTTGTCCGCCGGGACCAACCAAAGGCTTGAGAATGACATTGCCCTGCACCTCGTGGTCSTATTGACGGATGATCGATTGCTTGCTTGCGATGTTGGGGTGTGCAAGGAGTTTGAGGAGGGCTTCTTTGATCGAAGGTATGGATGAAGATGCGGGAGCCCCCCTCTCCCCAGCCCTCTCCCCGACGGGGAGAGGGAGTGTCCAAGTTGCCGTGCGTGTTGGTGTGGGGATGCCGTCGTGCATGAATGGCATAGGGAGGCGGCCGACTTCGGCGCCGTGGTAGTTGAGTATGAGTTCCGGTTCGCCATCGTCTGTGAATTGGCCGAACTCACCCAGCACCGCAAGCTGGACATGCTCTTCATCGCAGATCTTCTGGAACGCAGCAAGGTTTTTCGCCTCAACCGCAAAGACCATGCGTTCCTGTGCTTCGCTGATCCATATCTCGCTGTAGGTCAGGCCAGCGTATTTGAGTGGCGCTTTCTCAAGATGCACCACGGCGCCGACTTTTTCGCCCATCTCGCCGACGGCTGAGCTGAACCCGCCGGCACCGCAGTCGGTCACCGATGTGTAGAGTGGGCCACCCTTGGCATCGCGTGCTCGCAGCATCGCATCCAGTACGCGTTTCTCTTCGATGGCGTTACCGATCTGCACCGCGTGGCTGAATTCGTCGGCGTGGGTGTCCGTCAGTTCGGCGCTGCTGAATGTTGCACCGTGGATGCCATCGCGCCCGGTGCGTCCGCCGAGCGCGACGATCAGGTCGCCCGGTTTGGGATCGCCACTGATCAGGTCGCGTGGCATGATGCCGATGCAGCCGCAGTAGACGAGCGGGTTGCCGACATAGCGATCATCGAACCAGACCGCGCCGTTGACGGTTGGGATGCCCATGCGGTTGCCGTAGTCGCGCACGCCGCCGACGACCTGCTTGAGCACGCGGTCCGGCGGCAGGCAGCCAGCGGGAAGAGGCTCAAGACCCCTCTCCCCGGCCCTCTCCCCWGAGGGGAGAGGGAGAAAGAAGCTGTCTGGCGGCGCGACACAGAACACATCCGTGCTTGCGATCGGTTTGGCAGCAAGCCCCGTGCCCATGATGTCGCGGATGCAGCCGCCGATGCCCGTGGCGGCCCCGCCATACGGCTCGATCGCTGACGGGTGGTTGTGCGTCTCAACCTTGATGCACACCGCGTGGTCATCGTCGAACTCGATGATGCCCGCGTTGTCGACGAAGACGGAGAGCGTCCAGTCGAGGCCTTCTTCGATCAGTTCAAAGGTCGCAGCAGCGACGGTTGATTTGAGGAGGTTGTCGATCGTGACAGATCCATCCGGGTTGATGGTGTGTCCCGGGCGGTTGGTCCAGTCGATCGAGTCGTTCTCGGGCCCTGTGTAGTGGATCGTGCTTTTGAGTGTTTTATGAACGCAGTGCTCGCTCCATGTTTGCGCGAGCGTTTCGAGTTCAATGTCCGTTGGTTCGCGYCCAAGCTCTTGGTATTTTTTCTGGATTGCGTGCATCTCGATGAGATCAAGAAACAGGTGCCCATCTCTGCTGAGTGTTTCAAGGTCCGTATCGTCAAGATCGCGGATCGAGATGTGCGTCAACTCGAAGGGTGTGTCGGTGCCGGCGGGGAGAGAGTCGGGGTGGTACGAGTTGTCGTGGATGTGGTTGACAACCGTGTTGGCAAGCAGCCTCTCGGCGAGCGCGTGTGCCTCGGCTTGGGTGATACCTGTAAGTTCGTAGCGGCGTGCAGTCTGGACAGCGGGGCGGCTGCCGACGAGTGTCTCAACCGCCGAGGCGACCGACTGGGCGACCGGGTCCATCACGCCGGGCTTTGGGTGGATCTCAACGACCACGCCTTCGGAGGGTTCTTTATCGCTTGCGATTTCCAGCACCGGATCGACCAGCAGCTCCTGTGTGATCTGTGTGAGCTGATCCTCTGTAAGCTCGGCTTGGAGCAAGTAGACAAGGGCCGTGTTGACGCCCGCAAGATTCGTCCCGATAGCCTTGGCTTCTCGGAGGAGAGATTGCCCCTCTGGATCTGGCGCACCGGGCCTCTTCTGGACGACGATGCGGTGGACCGCAGGTGTGGCGAGGGTATCGGACATGCTCATGGCGCGATGGTAGGGGCCGGTGCTGGGCGAGTGACCATCGCGGAATGTGAATGTGTGCAGCCGTAGAGTTGGACACGAAGGGAGCGTTGAGTGCCGGATGACAAGAAGCCAACCGTAGAGTTGTACACCGATGGTGCATGTTCGGGGAATCCCGGGCCAGGCGGCTGGGGTCTGATCATGCGACACCCCGCAACGGGTAAGGAAGCCGAGCGGTCCGGCGCGGAGCAGACCACAACCAACAACCGTATGGAAATGATGGCGGTCATAGAAGGACTCAAAATGCTGAGCCGACCTTCGGTGGTCGAGCTGTATTCGGACTCTCAGTATGTCCTCAAAGGGCTCAAGGAATGGCTGCACTCGTGGAAGCGTCGGGGCTGGAAGACAGCCGATAAAAAGCCCGTCAAAAACATAGAGTTGTGGCAACAACTCGATGAGCTTGTCCAGACGCACGAATTACACACGCACTGGGTCCGCGGCCACGACGGTCACCCMRARRWSGWGCNCGMMRATNYWKMYCSCGGNCNANKYSSRARAAYYGANMGWGNWAGTMSSAKSWCTCGGTGSGTNNNNCTCCACTGATATCAAGGGTGCTCCGGATCAGCCGTCGCAGCCGTTGCCGGTGGTGCGTTCGGGGCGCTCAGTCAGTCTTCACCGTCTTCCCCCATCAACCGGGCCGGTGCATGGACCGATCTCTGACGAGACGGGGCAGCCGCCTTGTTRGAGGACTCGATCGTGGATCTCAAGAGAATATTGCAAGCCGCCTTTGATGCGGACGCGTCAGACATCCACCTCGTCYCTGGGCACAAGCCCATGATGCGGGTCCACCGCGTGATGACAGCGATGGAGTTCGACATCATCACGCCCGAAGACGCGCGGAAAGTTCTTCAGCACATGGTCGCAAGCGAACTCGTCAAAGAGTTTGATAAGCAGAAAGACCTTGACTTCTCCTATGAAGTCGAGGGCCTTGGCAGGTACCGCGTCAACGCCCACATGCAGCGCAGCACGATCGGCTTTGCGCTTCGAACGATCAAGACCGAGGTTCCGGCGCTGGCCAGCCTTGGGCTGCCAGATGTCATCAGCCGCCTGACCTATCTCCCGCGAGGGCTTGTGCTTGTCACGGGCGACACCGGCTCGGGCAAAACAACCACGCTCGCTTCGATGATTCAGACCATGAATCAACGCTACCGCAAGCACATCATCACGCTCGAAGACCCGGTCGAATACGCGTTCGAGAGCGACAAGTCAGTCGTCGAGCAGCGAGAACTCGGCGCCGACATGCCGACCTTTGCATCCGGCCTCAAGCACGCCCTGCGTCAGGACCCCGACATCGTGCTCGTCGGTGAAATGCGAGACCTCGACACCACGGCTCTTGCGATCACCGCAGCAGAAACCGGCCACCTGGTTCTCTCGACCCTTCACACGGTCAACGCATCGCAGACGGTCGAGCGGATCATCGACATGTACCCGGCCAACCAGCAGAACCAGATCCGAGCCATGCTCGCAAACACGCTGCAGGCGGTAGTCAGCCAGACACTGTTCACCCGGATCGACAAGCCGGGCATGTGCCCGGGGTGTGAGATCCTGCTCTGCACGCCCGCTGTTCGCAACCTGATCCGCGAAGCGCGCACATTCGAGATTCCAAATGTCATCGAGACGAGCCGGAGCCTTGGTATGCAGAGTCTGGACAGCTCGATCGCCGAGCTGTACTTCAACGGGATGATCGGTCGTGACGATGCCATCGCACAGGCGGCGTACCCCGACAAGCTCGAGCGTGAACTGGCGGCCTGAGCCCGAATTGAAGACCGAGGAGCATCATGGCCAACTACAAGTACACAGTTCGTGATTCGTCGGGCAAGTCCCAAACGGGCGTGCTCGCATCCGAGAGCCTCGAGGCCGCTGCCTCGATTCTGCGCGGGCAGGGGCTCAAGATCAGCAGCCTTGCGCCTGCCAACCACGGCCTCGACCGCGACAAGCTGAAGCAGCGGCTCGCCGAGCTTAACTCGGGCAAGCCAAAGACCGCCCATGTCCTCGATTTTACGACTCAGCTCGCGGTCATGATGCGGGCGGGTATCAACCTCCGCTCGGCGCTCGAAGGCATCGCAGAGCAGACCGAGCACCCTCGGTTCAAGAGGATTGTGCTTGAGCTTAAGGCCGATGTTGAAGCCGGTAAGCAGTTCTCAGATGGCCTGGCTCGGCACCCCAAGCTGTTCGGCAAAATGTACATCAACATGGTCCGCGCCTCTGAGATGTCGGGTTCGTTTAGCGACATGCTCGATCGGATCGCTACATACATCAACCAGGAAATGGAAACCCGGCGGATGGTTATTGGGGCCGCGATCTACCCCGCGGTTATTGGCACGATGGCGGTTGTTGTGACCGTATTCCTGCTGACCTTCGTGCTACCCAAGTTCTATGTCGTGTTCGAGGGCAAGGAAGACATCTTGCCTTGGGCGACCAAGTTCCTGATGAACCTCTCTGAGTTTGTTGTTTCCAAGAAGCTCTATCTTATTCTCGGTGTGGTCGCCGCGGGTGCGGGTGGATTCGCCTTTGGCAAGACCGAGGTCGGCGGGTTCTTTGTCGACAAGATGAAGCTAAAGATTCCGGTGCTGCGGGGCATGTTCCGGGCGCTCTACATCAGCCGGTCATTGCAGACGATGGGCCAGCTCATCAATGCGGGCGTTCCGATGCTCGACACGATCGCCATCACCGGTGATATCTCAGGCAACAGGCTCTACAAGGGCATGTGGAAGTCGGTCTACTCCAGCGTCAAGCAGGGTAAGAAGCTGACGGCTCCGCTGAAGAAGACCAAGCTCCTGCCCATGAGTGTGGTCCAGATGATCGCTGCGGGCGAGGACTCTGGTAAGCTCGGCGAGGTCCTCGACGAGGTTTCCGGGTACTACCAGAAACGGCTCCGCGAAGCGATCAAGACGGTTACCGGGCTGATCGAGCCCATCATGATCATTGTAATGGGTGCAGTCGTTGGCTTTATCGCCATGGCGATCATTCTCCCCATCTTCAAGATGTCCGCGATCGTGAAGTAATTCGATAATCAGGGTGAGACCGCTTATGGAGACGATTCCGATGCCAAACTTCGGACGACGACAACGGCGGCGCCTTGCCAAGCGCCGCGGATTCACCTTGCTCGAAACCATGCTCACGCTTGTGATCGTGACGGTCGGTGTCGCTGCGGTCTTTGATTCGTACAGCGCCTTTACGATCGCCAACGAATGGTCCTCGCGCACCG
>NVSP01000114.1 GCA_002732755.1 Phycisphaera sp. | reverse complement strand
CCGTTTGGAAACTGCCACCAGCCGCCGTCATCGGGGCCGTTCTTGTTGGGGTCGTAGTGTGCGGCTTTGAGCCACTCATCGAGGCTGGGTATCCAGTATTTTGCATCCGGGTTCCGTGTTGTCTGGTCGAGGAATCCGGGGCCATTTGGATTTCTGATAAATGTCTCTATGTCGTACGCGCCGTTTGAAACGGCGGCGAGCGTCGGTGCGCGGTCGTTGTGCAACCAGTTGGCGTACATCGCGCCCAGCCGCCACGAGAAACCCGACACGGGCCAATCGCCAGCTTCTTGGCTGATGAGATGGAACTTGATCGACCCATCGGGCTGAAATCTCCCAGATGCGCCCCACTCAAGAGGCTGATTGAAAATCACAAAGTCCGGGTTGATTCCGCCGAGCACGGTCATGAAATCCACAAACTGCGATGTGCGCAGCTCGTTCTTGGCGATCCGATACTCGTAGCCAACCGAGCCTCGGCCTGTGATATTGCCCAACCCATCAAATCCGTTGTATGCGGCGTTGCCGACGGCCCCGATCGTGGTGAAGTTAAACCCGTAGTCCGGCGGGGCTTGGGCGGAAGTTTGTGCCGCGAAAACACATGCGATGATGGCGAGTTTGGTCATGGGGGGAGTGTATCGGATTTTGGGATGATTCAAAATACGAGCCCGAAGCGCGAGCGAGGAGCTTTTTGAACCCGTTACAAAAACCTCCCCCGCCGGGGACGCGGGAGAAAAACCAGAAGAACCCTCTCCCCAGCCCGTCACACTTTGTGTGCTCCCTAGAAGGGAGAGGGTGCAAGACAAAGATCTCCTTGCCCGTCTGCTCACTCCACAGGCATCATCTCAAGCCCGCCGATCGGCGCGATCGCGCCCTCATCCGTCACGCGCATCTGCCCCGTGCCGAGCAGGTACTGCAAGATCGACACACGCAGGTCCGCCAGCGCCTGATCTCTCGCGTTTTCCGCCGAGAGCAGCGCGTTCTGCGTATCAACAATTTCCTGTGGCGTCACATTGTCGCGGTCAAGCTCCTGCCCGCGTTGACGCCGGCGGTTCGTYTCGACCTGYCGYTCTGCGAGTGTCAGTTGGAGCCGGGCGAGTTCAACACCCCGCACCGCAGCGCGCGAGTCGATCACAACATTGTCCCGCTCGCGTTCGTAGCCGCGGATCTGGCGTTCAAGCGAGATGATGCTCCGGCGAACGCGGAGTTTTTCATCCATCCGGTCAAGCGCCAGCCCGAGCGTCATCCCCGCCGAGTAGCTCAGCTCATCGGGGTCAAAGTCGAGCCTGCCCTCATCGACATCCGGGTCCGTCGGCAGGCCGACTCTCGCGTTGAAGTTGAGATCCGGCAAAAGATCGTTGCGCGCGTTGCTCACGCCCCGCCTCGCATCGAGCACGCGGTCGCGCGTGTTCTGCAAATCCAGCCGATAGTCCAAGGCCCGCATCATCGCGTCGTCCAGCGAGACTTCGGGGTCCGGGATCGCCAGCTCCATCGGGGTCACATCCACATCTTTGTCAAGTTCCAAACCGATGCGAATTTTGAACCTATCTTCTGAGAGCCGGTACCGGTCGCGGAGGCCCGCAAGTGCTGCGCGCGCCTGGAAAAGATCGCTCTCGGCGATCGAGATCTCAAAGTCCCGTACCTGCCCCGCGTCTGACTTGGCCTGCGTCTCGGCGGCGAGGTTCTCGAGCGATTCGATCCGCCGCTCTTGGTTGGCGATCGAGGCCAACTGCTGGAGCAGCCGGATATATTCGCTTGCGATCGAGACAAAGAATTCTCGACGGAACCGCTCGTAGTTGCGGGCCGCGTAGACAAGATCACGCTCAGCCTGTATCAGTCCCTCGCTCGCCACAAGCCCAAAGCCCCGCAAAAGCGGGAAYGACCCCGAGAGCACAAGCTCGCTGGACTGCGTGTACCGGTCGCTGACACCGTTGCGGAGGTCCTCGGCGGCGTTGATGATCCAGCTCGCCGCGACCTGCCCGCCACGCTCAAAGTTCTTGGTGACGCCCAGTTCGTTCATAATGCTCAGGACAGATGTAAAGCTCGCATCGTCGCCCGCGCCGGCGATATTCACCGTCGTCGTGTTGAAGAGTCGCGGGTTGAACCGGTGCCTCTGGATGAGCAGACTGATCGCCGAGAGGATGTAGTCCTCGCGAGCCGATTGAAACTCCCGGCTGGAAGTTTGGCTGATTCGAAGCGCCTCAGCCAGCGGCAAGGGCAATCGCTCGCCCTGATTCTCGGCAAGGAACCCATCGAGCCTGGCCTGCGCATCGCGGGCCTCGTCAGCGGGGGTGTATTCCAGCTCATCGGGGGCCGGGTTCACCGTCGGGATGGCCTTGTCGGCTTGGGCCTTGGTGTTCGTGTTTTGATCGTCATTTCGCCCGGATTCTGGGGCGGCTACAAATTCTCCAAGCTCAATTGATCGATTTCTGAGCACCGTGTCGATGCGTCGATCGATGCCCTCCATCCCGACCATGCACCCCGATGGGAAGCCAGCAAACAGCGGTAGGACCCAAACAAAACGGTTCTTATTTCCCAACAGAAGCTCCATATCGGACGTGACAAAATCAAGAAGAAGGCACGCTATCTAATTCCTTGACACCGAAAATGTTGCGGTTTTCCAAGTGCCCTCCTATTGTTCTTTCCGGCAACACGCCAGCGTTCAGAAACCGAACATACAGGCCCCGCAAGGCCCGGTGACCGAATGTTTCCTTTACTACTTTACGAAACGGAGCCAGATCGATGGCGACGGTGACCCACGACGGTCAGAGCTTCATGATCGACAGCCGACGCGTTTGGCTTGTCGCAGGCCAGATCGACTACGCCAGACTTCCCCACGAAGCCTGGGCCGATCGTATCCACGCCGCCAAGCTCGCAGGGTACAACACAATCGCAACGAGTGTCCCTTGGGCGCTCCACGAGCCGAGGCCGGGTCAGTTCGACTTCGCTGCCGGCCGTGATCTGCGAAGATTTATCCAGCTCATCCACCACGCGGGGTTGTTCTGCATCCTCCGCCCCGGGCCATACTTCGGCGGCGGCTGGGACATGGGCGGCATCCCGGGCTGGGTCTCAAAGAAACCCGACATCAAGCTCCGTGCCGGGTCGGCGCCATTCCTCGAAGCCGCCAGCCGATACATCACAGCCATAGCGGCGCAGGTCAAAGACCTCCAGGTCACAAGTCCCGGCGAGGGCGGCCCGATCATCATGCTCCAGAGCGAATCCGAGTGGACCTGCGGCGACGACCTCGCCGCCAAGGTCTACCTCGGCGAACTCGCACGCTACTACCGCGAAGCAGGATTTGCAGTCCCAAGCGTCAACTCAAACAACCTCTGGCAGAGCATCGAGGGTGAGATCGATGGCTGGGTCGGCAGCTCCGACATGCTCGCCACACTCCGCCAACTCGCAGCCGTCTCGCCCGATCAGCCCCGCATCGTGATCGACATGCCCCTGTGCAGCCCGTCCTTTGTGGGCGGCCCAGCCGAGCCGGACCTGACGCCCTACGCCATGCAGCGCAGACTCGTCGAAGTCCTCGCCGGCGGCGGGCAATTCGTCGCCAACCCGATCGCCGGCGGCCTCACCCCAGGGTTCTGGCCCGGCAGAGACGGCCAAGACGCAAGCAGGTACATCGAAAACAACCACGGCATACACGCACCCATCACCGCCGCGGGCACCGCCGGCGAGTCCTACCACATCCTCCGCCGAGTCACCACGATGGCATCCAGCTTCGCCCGTGTCTTTGCCAACCTCGACCACAACTACAAACCTATCCTGCTCGACCAACGATACTCCCAGTCATCGACCGGCGACCCGATCGCCGTCATCGACCTCGTCGGCAGCCAAGGCTCCGTCGCGTTCTTGCTTGCCAAAGAACCAGAAGCCATACCAAAGAGCACACGCATCCGCTCGATGGACCTTCTCCTCGGCGACGGCTCGGCGCTGACGGTCAGCCTCGGAAAACAAGCCGCTGCGTGGGTCCTCTTCGATGTCCTCCTCGACGGTCGAGGCACGCTCGACTACTGCACGCTCAACGCCATGTCCCTCGTCGGAAAGTGCCTCGTCTGCTTTGGGCCATCGGGCATCACGGGCGTGGTCTCGATCAACGGCTCGCCGCTCATCATCGATGTCCCAAAGGGCAAGGTCCCCATCGTCGAAGAGCACGAGGGCTTTACCGTCATCGTCGCCAACGAAGACTCGATCGACACCGTCTTTGCGACCGAGCAGGGCGTGTTCATCGGCGTCGCATCCGTCAGCGCCGACGGCGAACCCGTCGGCTTGCCCGGTTCCAAGAGCTGCACGTTCTATTCACCAGAAGGCAAAAAACAGAAAATCGTCATCAAGAAAGCACGCCCTGTGCGAGCTGCCAGCACAACGGCGGCCCTTGCGGACTGGAAAGCCGTCCCATCCGACGAATACATCGCGGGCACAAACGCCCGCTACGCACCCATCGGTGGCCCCGGCGACCTTGCCGACCTCGGCTCGCCCTTTGGCTACGGCTGGTACAAAATCCACTTCAAAGCAGGCGACGGCAAAAAGCACAAAGTCCTCTCGCCTCGCTCACGCGACCGATTGCACTTCTTCATCGACGGCGAAGACACCGGCATCTGGGGCTTTGGGCCCGGCGCCAACCACGAGCCGATGGTGATGAGCCTCTCAAAGGACGAGCACACCATGGTCGTGCTCGCCGAGAACCTGGGCCGCCCAGACTCTGGCATGGTGCTCAATGAGCCAAAGGGCTTTGTTGATGAACTTTATGAAATTAAACCATTCAAGGTCGGCCGCCACACGATCGACCACTCCGTCCCGATCATGCCGCTGTCGAGCATCACGCCGCTCTGGCACATGCGCCCAAGCGACACAACATTCCCCGATCGCCTGACATGGAGCTTCGTGCACCGCAAGAAATCCCCGATCATCATCTCGTTCGAGCCGCTGCCTTGCCGGGTGCTCGTGATCCTCAACGACGAGCCGATCCGCTTCCTCGACCAGACCGGCCCGAGCCGGCTCGTGCTCGATCAGACAGAACTCAACCGCGGCAACAACACGCTGCAGTTAGCGGTCATGGGCGACGAACCGGACCCCTCCGCGATGCTGTCTGATCTCGCCTCCGCGACAAGCTTTGTCGAGGGCGTCGATTCGATTACCGCCAAGGCGTCGTGGTCGTTTGCAAAATGGGAGCCGCCAGCGCCTTCAGATTTCGTGGCTGTCCCAAAGACCAAGCTCGGCTCATTCAAGACGCCGACATGGTTCAAGTCGAGCTTCCAGGCCGACCCCGACGGCGCACCCGTGCATCTGGACCTGACCGGGCTGACCAAGGGGCAGGTGWTCCTCAACGATCAGCATCTCGGTAGGTATTTCGTCGAGACCGCCACGCACAAAGCGGTGGGGCCGAGCACCACGATGCTCCTGCCAAACGCCGCGATCCGTCCGGGGCGCAAGAACGAGTTGCTCATCTTCGACGAGCACGGCGGATCACCCGCCAAGCTCCGAGTCGTCATCGACAATTCAAGCGTCCCGATCAGGCGATGACCAGCCAAGGCGCAGACAACCCCCAAGGCGGAGCCGACCTCTGGCAGCGGGCCGCATCGTTCGCGGCACGAGCGCACACGGGGCAGGTTCGCAAGGACGGTGCCACCCCCTACGCAAGCCACCCGACCCGCGTGGCGATGACGCTCCTGCGCATCTTCGGCTGCAACGACGACCAAGCCATCGCCGCCGCGTTCCTCCACGACACCATCGAAGACACCCCCGCCGACTACGACGACATCGAAGAAGGTTTCGGCAAAGTCGTCGCCGACATCGTCGCGGCCCTCACCAAAAACATGATCCTGCCCGAGTCAGAGCGCGAGCCTGAGTACGACCAAAGACTCGCAAACGCCGATTGGCGCGCCCGGCTGATCAAACTCGCCGACGTCTACGACAACCTCTGTGACATCGAGTTTCAGAACCTACAGACCGTCGATCAGGTCCGGTCCACTCGGCTCCGCCACGCTGCACGGTGCGAGCGGGCGATCGCGCTTGCAAGCGGCGATGCAACCGCCCACCCAGAAACCGCCCGCGCGATCGCGGTCGTGCGGGATCGGCTCGACCAGAAGCCCGACGAGCGCACCTCGAGAGCCGTGGTATGCAAATAGTCCGTTGAGAAAAAATGTAAAGAATACTGAAATACCAAGGATAGCGAATGCCATCGATCTCAGTAAGATCTGCCGTGGAAGTGGTGGTGTACTATAGTTGAACGACTCGGTCACGCCCTACTCCAGATATGTATACCCCTCTAGCCCGCTCTCATAAAACCGCTGAAGCGRGYGSNCCYTCGGYGANCAWNNAGCWKMMSYGCGTGTACCGCTCGTTCGATTTGCATCCGCATCTCTCGCCGCAGCCGGTCCGCATCATACTGCACATAGCCCAAGACTTCACGGACCGTGTCGCCCTCGACGACCTCGTCGATCCGCCATCGGCCAGAGTCGTCGAGACTCACATGGACAGCGTGCGTGTCGCCAAAGAGATTGTGCAGATCGCCCAAGACTTCCTGATACGCACCGATCAAGAATACACCAAGATAGTACGGCTCGTGGTGATCGCCATCGCCCCGCAGTTCGTGAAGCTCCAGCCTCGGCTTGCTGCCCGATGTAGTCGGATCGCTAAATTGTGAGATCTCGCCGTCGGAATCGCAGGTCATGTCCGCGATGACAGCAAGACGGGTTGGTTTCTCATGAAGTCGGTGAATCGGCACGATTGGGAAGACCTGCCCGATCGCCCAGTGGTCGGGGAGCGACTGGAAGATGCTGAAGTTGGCGTAGTAGATGTCGCTGAGCCGTTCCGGCAAACGCGCAAGCTCGTCGCGGCTTTCAATTTCCTGTTGTCTGGCCAGGTCGAGTACGCGGTGGCCCGTTGCCCAGAAAACGCGCTCGACAGTGGCGCGCTGGGGAAGCGAAACATAGCCCATCCCAAAGAGCGTCATCGCCTCGCCGCGCGCCTGCTCGGCATCGTGGTACACCTCGATGATATCAACGCCCGGCGTATCGAGCGATTCGTACGCCTCGATCAGATCCCAGATCGGCTGAGGCGTGTCGTCCGATTCTTCCGCGAGCGTGCGCGCATCCTCGATCCGAGCGGGCGGATCAAACGTGGTCGCGCCTACAACATTGACCACAAGCACGCTCGAAAATGCCGCGATCGCCCGGCCAGATTCGCTCAGAATCATGGGGTGCGCAACGCCCGCATCGTCGCAGACGCTCTTGATTCGGTGGACGATGGACGAGGCGTATTCGTGGATGCTGTAGTTCGTTGAGCCGTCGCTGGTCGAGCCTGAGCCGTCGTAGTCCACGCCCAGCCCGCCGCCGACATCGATCATCGACAGGTTGGCACCGAGGCGTTTGCACTCGCAATAGATGTGCGCAAGCTCGGTGACCGCGGTGCTGATCTGTCTTATATCTCCGATCTGGCTCCCGATATGAAAATGCAGCAGGCTCAGGCAATCGAGCATTTTGTGTTCATCAAGAAACGCGAGCGATTCGAGCAGGCCCGTGGCGCTCAGCCCGAACTTGGATCGGTTGCCTCCCGAGGCCGCCCATCGGCCCATGCCGGTGCTTGTGGGTTTGACGCGGATACCGATGCTGGGGCGCACGCCGTACTGCTCGGCGAACCGGATCAGCGCCCGCAATTCGCGTGGCTGCTCGAYGACCATGATAATRTTMCGCCCGAGCTTGGCYGCCAGAACAACMGTCTCGATRTATYCATCATCTTTRAARCCATTRCAGACWATTGGAAGCTTGGCGGCYYTGKCATCRTCGGCGGCTGTCATGCCAAGRACCGCRAACAAYTCCGGCTTYGAYCCGACYTCMARMCCRAAGCCRAGTTCSGAKGCGATGTCGTGGATCTCTTCGCAGACTTGCCGTTGYTGRTTGACCTTGATCGGATAGATGCAGCGGTAGCYGYTSTTGTANGCWNGAGTCRGCGATCGCATYRYCGAASGCATCCCGGATCTGCACCATCCGYTGGCGGACCATGTCGCTGAACCGGATCAGMACCGGYGCCGTGATGCCGCGTTGGSTWAGCCCCTTGAYGAYCTCRTGCARGTCMATCTCTCGGCCCGGCGTCTGCGTGGGCCGGACAAGMAGCGAGCCGGAATCGCCAGCAGCAAAGAACCCCTGCCCCCAGGCATCAAGGCCRTARAGRGATGCRGAGTCGGCAGCGGTCCAGCKGGGATTATGAGTTGTTGGTTTTTCTTTGGTGGTCATCGGCGAAGGATAGGGACACGCGCACCAACGCGACTTGCGAGAGAGAGAACCCAAACATGCCGAGGGATAGCAATCCCTCGGTTCCCATTCGTGTTTGCACGATCCCAAATGCCCGGTGTATATCTTATCGACGAGCCTGAAGCGCAAGCGAGGGACAAGCGTTCCAAGTCCCTCGC
>NVSP01000113.1 GCA_002732755.1 Phycisphaera sp. | reverse complement strand
GATTCTGATTTCTGGTCGCCTTGGTGGCGCGGAGATGAGCCGGAAGGTTGATGTCCGTCACGGCTCGCTCCCATTGAGCACGCTGCAGGCGCACATCGATTACGGGTTCGCCGAGAGCCACACTCCCTCGGGCGTGATCGGTGTGAAGGTTTGGATTTACAAGGGTGAGTACTCGACCGAGCAGGACGAGACAGCATCCAAGGCGGCGGGTGCCCAGGCACGCGCTCGGGGCAGACGATAAACACCGCAAAGTTGCGGTTTATGAATTGAGGCGTTGACATGGCACTGATGCCAAAGAGWGTCAAGCACCGGAAAGAGTTCCGGCGCATAAGCCGGGTGAACCGGAACGCGACCAAGGGCAACTTTGTTGCCTACGGCGACTACGGGCTGCAGAGCCTGGATTCGGCGTGGATCACGGCCCGTCAGCTCGAGGCTGGCCGGATTGCTGCCCAGCACTTTTCGAAGCGCCAGGGCAAGCTGTTCATCCGCGTGTTCCCTGACAAGCCGGTTTCCAAGAAGCCGCTTGAGACCCGCATGGGTAAGGGCAAGGCCGAGGTTGACTATTGGGCGGCCCGCGTCAAGCGGGGCACGATGCTCTTTGAGATGGCAGGTGTGTCCGAATCGTTCGCTCGCAAGACGATGGTTCGGGTGGCGATGAAGATGCCGGTTCAATGCCGGTTTGTGGCAAGGCGTGTGAGCGTCTGATCAGGCATCTGTCTAGACGTTTGGGAGTCAAGTGATGGCGAAGAAAGAAGAACTGACCGGCGCGAAGGTTCGCGATTTGACGGATGAGGAGATCACGGTCTCTATCCGCAAGTTTCGTGACCATATTTACAAGCTCCGCTGCCAGACGGTGACCGAGAAGGTCGAGGACAATTCTCAGTTTGGGACCCTTCGGCGCAATGTCGCCAGGCTCCGAACCGAGCAAACCAGACGTTTAGCAGAAACGGTAAACGCGTAAGGCAGTAGACAAGGGTCATGGTGACCAAGAGCCCCATGCGGGGTGATAAGGACTGACGAGTGAGCGAGCAATCGACCAAAGAATCAAAGACCAAGACCCTCCAGGGCACGGTCGAATCCGACAAGCGTGACAAGTCACGCCGGGTTGTTGTGAACTTTATGACCAAGCATCCAAAGTACGGCAAGTATGTCAAGGGTCGCACGGTGCTCCAGGTTCATGACGGGAACAATGAGTCGAAGATGGGTGATCTGGTCGAGGTTCGCCAATGCAAACCCGTCAGCAAAACCAAGAGCTGGGAACTGGTCAAGGTTATACGCAGTGGGGGTCTGGTCTAACGACCGAGGCTACGAAGGACGCACGAGATGCTTCAGCAAGAATCAAGATGCGAGGTCGCCGACAACTCTGGCGCCAAGATCGCATATGTCATCCGCGTATACGGCGGATCAACGGCTCGCGGGCAATACACCCGTAAGCAGGCCTACATCGGCGACAAGGTCATGATCTCGGTGAAGAAGGCTCTTCCCGGTTCAGACATTAAGTCGGGCGAGATGTCCAAGGCGATCGTCGTTCGGACCAAGAAGGCAACGCGTCGCGCCGATGGCTCGTATGTTTCGTTCGACAACAACGCGGTTGTGCTCATCAACGATGAGGGCAACCCAAAGGGCACCCGCATCTTCGGACCGGTCGCCCGTGAACTCCGCGAGAAGAACTTCATGAAGATCGTCTCGCTCGCACCGGAGGTGATTTGATATGGCAGCTCGTCACATCCGCAAAGGCGACCAGGTGATGATCACCGCCGGCTCATACAAGGGCCAGACCGGTGAGATCTCACGCGTGCTGACCAAGTCAGACCGCGTCGTCATCAAGGGTGTCAACCTCAAGACCAAGCACGTCAAGCCGACGCGCATCAATCCGCAGGGTTCTATCATCACGATTGAAGCGCCGATCCACATCTCAAACGTAAGCCCGGTCGTTGACGGCCAGCCCACGCGTGTGAGGTTCCAGATCAACGAAGACGGCAGCAAGGACCGCGTCGCTGTCAAGGGCGGCAAGGTCCTCAGCAATGTTTCGCCGGCAAAGAAGAAATGATCGGTTTCAGAAAGATCGGTTAAAGAAAGAAATAACGGCTGGCCCACTGAGTCAGCGGAGCGTACGAGATGGCAAAGAAAAAAATACCAACTGAACCGACCGGGCCGCTGCCCGAGGCGAGGCTTGCCAAGGTCTACAAAGAGACCATCAAGCCCCAGCTCGCCGAGAAATTCGGCCTGACCAACCCGATGTCGCACCCGAAGCTCGAGAAGATCGTCTTCAACATCAACATCGGTCGGCACCTCGATGGCACCAAGGTCCCCGCGAACATCAAGCAGACCGTCGCCAGCACGCTGACGACCATCACGGGTCAAAAGCCCGTGTTCATCGCGGCCAAGAAGAGCGTCTCGAACTTTAAGGTTCGCGAAGGCTACGACTCAGCGATCATGGTGACGATCCGCCGCGACCGGATGTGGTACTTCATGGACCGGTTTATCAACCTTGCTGCCCCGCGTATCAAGGACTTTCGCGGGCTGCCCGTCAAGGCGTTTGATCGCCAGGGTAACTACTCGATGGGCCTGACCGAGCAGGGTGTGTTTCCTGAAATCAATATGGCCGAGGTGAACTTCACGCACGGCATGAACATCAACTTCGTATTCCGCAACTCCAACCCCGAGCTTAGCAAGTTCGTGCTCGATGGTTTGGGTATGCCGTTTGCCAAGATTGAGGCGAAGAACTGATATGGCAAGTAAAGCGCAAATTGCAAAGTCGAAAAGAACCCCGAAATTCTCTTCGAGAACAGTCCGGCGTTGCGAGCTGACGGGCCGAGCCCGCGGCGTGTACCGCAAGTTTCGTATCAGCCGGATCATGCTCCGCAAGCTCGCGCTTGAGGGCAAGATTCCGGGGATGCGTAAGTCAAGCTGGTAAGTGAAGAGAGTTCGTAAAGGGCTTGTAGAGAGACGCTAAGTCGTCGAGGGCAGATGAATATGGCCATGAGTGATCCGATAGCCGACATGCTTACACGCATCCGAAACGCGGGACGCAACCGCGCCAAGATGGTGGACTGCTTGAACAGCAAGGTGTGCCGCGGCATCGCGGATGTGCTGAAAAGCGAGGGCTACATCAACGGCTACGACGTAGTAGAAGACGGCAGGCAAGGCCTGATCCGTGTGCAGCTTAAGTATGGTCCTCGGGGCGAGCAGGTGCTCAACCGCCTGACCCGCGAGAGCAAGCCGGGCCGTCGGTTGTACGCGGGTGTTGAAGATCTCCCCCGTCCCTTGCAGGGCATGGGTATCGCCATTGTCTCGACTTCGAGCGGTGTGCTCTCGGATCGTGAATGTCGTCACCGTCGAATCGGTGGCGAGCTGATTTGCACAGTTGATTGAGTCGGTAGTTAGGTGACTGGAGTGACACGATGTCGCGAGTAGGAAACAAAGCAGTTGAGATCCCCGCCGGGGTCAAGGTGAGCCTTGACGGCCAGACCGTATCGGTCGAAGGCCCAAAGGGTTCGCTCAGCCGAGAGTTCTCGCCGTTGATTGCAATCGCGTGGTCTGAGGATGAGAAGTCCATCGTCTGCACGATCAAGGGCGAAACAACCCGCCAGGCCAAGGCGCTCTGGGGTACCACGCGTGCACTGATCCAGAACATGGTCAGCGGCACCAAGAACGGATACGAGCGGACGCTCGACATCGTCGGTGTCGGCTGGGGCGCTCAGGTCGCCGGCCAAGAGCTTAATCTCTCGGTTGGGTACGCCAACACGGTTCCGGTGTCGATCCCGATGGGTGTTAATGTGATCGTTGACAAGCAGATCATCAGGATCTCTGGTGCCGACAAGCAGGCGGTGGGGCAGTTCGCCGCGATGACGCGTGCGGTGCGTAAGCCCGAGCCTTACAACGGCAAGGGTATCAAGTACACGGATGAGGTCATCCGCCGCAAGCAGGGCAAGCAGTTCGGTAGCTAAGTCAGATAGGTATTTTAATCGGCCCCAAAGGCTGAGTAGGTAGAAGCGATGAACAAGAACAAGCTCAAAGCAAAGCGGCAGTGGCGTCGGCGCAAGGGTGCCCGCAAGACGGTGATCGGCACAGCCGACAGACCCCGTCTGGCGGTCTACCGCTCGCTCAACCATGTGTACGCGCAGGTCATCGACGACCTCGAAGGCAAGACCTTGGCTTCCGCATCTACGCGGGACAAGGGCATGGGCCTCGACAATACCGGCGATGTGMSKSSYRCCARRKCKKTCRSTGYSAMSSWSSCWKMKRMSGSMKYSSSRRMRSGYRYSAMSRRRSTMSYRYTCKMWSSSGGCGGNNYMCMKTWMSAYGGGCGCGTCAAAGCCTTGGCAGATGGTGCACGCGAAGGCGGACTGCAGTTCTAAGTTGGATTTGGATGTTTGATCGCGGCACAGGCCGCGGATGGGATGAGCATGGCTGAGTTGATGGAAAAATCGTCACAGCTCGAGTCGCACACGGCCGGGATCTTCCGGACCGCAGCGACCGTGAAGGGTGGCAGGCGCTTTAGTTTCGGTGCGATGGTCATTGTCGGTGACCGACGCGGCCGGGTCGGGTACGCCCATGCCAAGAGCAAGGAAGTGCCAATGGCTATCGAGAAGGCCGAGAAGCACGCCAAGCGGAACATCATTTCTGTTCCGCTCGTCGGCGGCACGATCCCACACGAGATCGAAGGCCGATTCTTGGCGACGACTGTTCGCTTGCTCCCGGCTTCGCCCGGTACCGGTGTGATCGCTGGCACGAGCGTGCGTTCGATCCTCGAACTCGTTGGTATTAAAGACTGCATGACCAAGGTCTACGGCTCGACCAACAAGATCAATGTCACCAAGGCTGTGTTCGATGCGCTCAGCAGGCTCCGTACAAAGGAGTTGATTTCTGAGCTTCGCGGGATCGAGATCGAATCGACCGACATCGAAGAACGCATCGAGCGTGCGGGCCGATTCATGTCCAGCGGCACGGTCGGTGGGGCAACGGGCGGCCGCGTGCTGACGGCTGAGGAAGTCCGAGTCGAGCGTCCCGCCGAGGCCAAGCCAGCCGAAGAAGCCAAGCCCGAAGAGGCAGCAGCACCCGAGGCAGAGGCTTCTTCAGGCGAGGAAGCCAAGCCAGACGGCGAGGCAGCCGGTGACGACAAGAGCGAAGACAAGAACGATAGCTAATCAAGACAAAGCGGACCGATTACAATTTCGGCCGGGGATTTTCAATCATGATGATTCACGAGATCACAGAGCAGGCAGGCAAGAACCGCAAACGCAAGCGGATCGGTCGGGGCCACGGCTCAGGCTGGGGCAAGCAGTCAGGCCGGGGCCACAAGGGTGCCGGTAGCCGTCGCGGCCACAGCAGACGGTTCCAGTTTGAAGGCGGCCAGATGCCGTACTTCCGCCGGATGCCAAAGTTTGGCTTCTCAAACGCCAACTTCACCATCAAGTTCTGGGCGGTCAACCTCCGCGAGATCGTCATGCACGACGACTTTGCCAAGGGCGGCTCGGTCACCACSGCGTCRCTYGTYAAGGCTGGCCTTGTCCGYGAYGACAGCCGGGACATCAAGGTTCTTGGCTCGATCGAAGACGGCGGGCTGAAGGTGAAGCTCGATGTCGAAGTCAGCCGCGTGACCGATGGTGCCCGCAAGCACATCGAAGGCGCTGGCGGCAGCGTCAAGGAAACCGGCACACGCCGGGACCGTGTTCGCGGTATTGATCGCAACAGCGATGACCGTTCACCTAAGAATCTCACCAAGAAGCTTCGCAGAGGCAAGAACGCCGGCTGATTGACCAATACGGTTGGGCTGCCCGATGACGATCCGATGTGGGTCGGACTCGGTGTATCCTGATTTGGAGCATATCTTCGCATGTTTTTTCAGGCCTTGGCGAATGTATTCCGCATCCCCGAACTGCGCACGAAGATCCTCTTCACGCTCGGCATGATCGTGGTGTACCGCATCGGGTATTGGATCCCGCTGCCCGGTGTCAGCCAGGAACAACTCGCGTCGTTCTTTAGCCTCGCAAAGGCCGAGGGCAACGCCGCCAGTCGGGCCGCCGAGTATGTCGCGATCTTCTCGGGTGGTTCCTTTAGCCAATCGACGATCTTTGGACTCGGCATCATGCCGTACATCTCTGCGTCGATTATCTTCCAGTTGCTCGCTTCGGTGTCGCCGGCTCTAAAGAAGATTCAGCAAGACGGCCCCTCGGGTCGGCAGAAGATCCAGGAATGGACCCGCTATGTCACGATCGGGCTTTGCATCGTGCAGGGCTTTGCCTGGCTGTCGTTCATTACATCTCAGGGCATTGTCTACCCGCAA
Source organism: Phycisphaera sp. (assembly GCA_002732755.1). GTDB lineage: Bacteria > Planctomycetota > Phycisphaerae > Phycisphaerales > UBA1924. The sequence continues at coordinate 2,139 of NVSP01000113.1, read as the reverse complement.
TGGGCACACAACCCGCTCTGGTGGATCATGGGTATCTCGGCGCTCACCGCGGGCACCGTCTTTCTGATGTGGCTCGGCGAGCAGATCGACAAGTACGGCATCGGCAACGGCATCTCCATGATTATCATGGCGGGCATTCTGGCCGGTATGCCGGGTGCGATCATCTGGATCATCAACAACTACGACCCGACCGATACATCGAAACTCGGGCCGCTTGGGCTGCTCATGATTATCGCGGGCTTTGTGCTCGTGGTTGCAGGCTCGGTCGTCATGACCGTCGCTCAGCGCCGCATCCCGATCCAGCAGGCTAAGCACACCCGGGGCCGACAGGTCTTTGGTGGGCAACGAAGCTACCTCCCGCTGCGGGTCAACCACGGCGGCGTGATGCCGATCATCTTTGCAAGTTCGCTCATGATCTTCCCATCGGTCCTCTTTAGCGCCCTGGACAGTTCGGCGGCCGATGGCACGATGTGGAAAGTGATGGTCTCATGGATGAGTACCAACTTTAACTTCGGTGAATATCCATACGTCGTGTTCTACATCATCATGGTCTACTTCTTTAGCTACTTCTGGATCACGGTGCAGTTCAACCCGGAAGAGATGTCCAAGCAGTTGCGCGATCACGGCTCGTTTATCCCGGGGCTGCGCCCCGGGCCTAGAACCGCTGAGTACCTCGAGAATGTGATGGAGCGCATCACCTATGTCGGGGCGGCGTTCCTTGCGATCATCGCGGTGCTCCCGATGGTGGTCAACCGCGCGCTCAATATCGACTTTACGGTGACGCAGTTCCTCGGTGGGACGGGGTTGCTCATCGTGGTCTCGGTCATCATGGACTTTGTGCAGCGCATCGAGGCAAATCTGCTCATGCGGAACTACGCGGGCTTCCTCGGCGGCGCCGACGGCGAGCGTGGGCCAAGGCTCCGCGGGCCGCGAAGCTAAGAGCGATGGGGCGGGCGCGTTTCGAGAACACCAAAGTTCTGCTTTTTCAAGATCCAGATTCTATCGAGCACCTCGCCAGAKGCRGSRGRRTSSKYWSWWKMKYRCYGRYGKCKRSSWKYSMKGCASSSKTGMMSRGCGCAACGCCCGAGATGCTCAGCGGGGTTGTCGAGCGCATCATCCGTGAACAGGGTGGCACGCCGATTTTGCTCGGGTTGCAAGCGGWGGGCGTGCAGGACTTCCCGGCAGCCGCCGCGGTGTGCGTCAACGAGATCGCGGTCAACGGCGTGCCCGGTGATCGAGAACTCTGCGCGGGAGATATCGTCACGATTGATTCTGTGTGTGAACTCAATGGATTCGTGACGGACGCTGCGGTGTCTGTAGTCATTGGTGATGGGGAATCTGATCTTGTCAACGCGGCCCGATCGGTGCTTGCGGTGGCGGTGGATTCGATCAAGCCGGGCTTGCCGCTTGCGTTGGTTTCGGCGTCGGCATTTGCGTGTGCCAAGTCGCTTGGGTTTGATGTCGTAGATGAAGCATTGGTACATGGTGTGGGCGGCTCGCTTCACGCTCCACCCGCAGTATTTTGGGATCGGGTTGAGCCTGATGCCAACGAGTTGCTCTGCCCGGGGATGGTTCTTGCGGTTGAGCCTGTGGTGGTAGAGCGGTCAGATTCTCGCTCAAGCCAGATCCGAGGGTGCCAAACCGAGGCCGATGGGTGGTCTCGGCGGGCCCCGGCGCGGGCGGCCTTTGAGGAGCGGACGGTGATCGTGACGGCAGGCGGGTGCCGGGTTTTGACCCCGATCCCGCCGAGTGGGCCAATTGGGGCCTAGGATCGCGTCCATATGCCAAAGCAGGAAGAAAAATTTACGTTCGAGGCCACGGTACTCGAGGCGCTGCCCAATGCGATGTTCAAGGTGAAACTGCCCAACGAGCAGGAAACCGAGGTTCTCGCGTATATTTCAGGCAAGATGCGGATGCACTATATCCGGATCCTGCCGGGGGATAAGGTCACGGTCGAGATCAGCCCGTACGATCTGACCAAGGGCCGTATCACGTTCCGTTTCAAATAAGGCTGATCTGCTTCAAGTCAGACTGGCCGCGCCACACGCTTGCGGCTCCAACCGTTTGAAAAGGGATACGTCTGCGTCTTGACCGGTCAAGTTCCTTTGATTCTGGCTTCTGCATCGCCCAGGCGCGTTG
>NVSP01000112.1 GCA_002732755.1 Phycisphaera sp. | reverse complement strand
CCCACATCCATTGATTTATACATTCATTAAAGCGTGCCTTGGGCTTGTTCCAAGAGCTTCCGGGCAGGTCGAGTTCTGGGGGCAGGGCTACCGTGATGCGCGTTCCAAGATTGGGTATGTGCCTCAGCGAGAGTCAGTCGATTGGGACTTTCCAGTCTCGGCGCTCGATGTTGTGTGCATGGGAAGGTACCGAAAAATCGGTTGGTGCAGGCCGGTCAGCAAGAAACACAAACAGGCCGCGATGCAGAGTCTCGAGCGCGTCGGCATGCAAGACTACGCCAAACGCCAGATCAGCCAGCTCTCGGGGGGGCAGCAGCAGCGGGTGTTTCTTGCGCGTGCTCTTGCGCAGGAATCTGAATTGTACTTCATGGACGAGCCGTTTGCGGGTGTCGACGCGGCGACGGAGCTTGCAATCGTCGAGGTTCTCCGGCAGCTTAAGGGTCTTGGCAAAACGGTCATCACGGTGCATCATGATCTGCAGACCGTTCCAGAATACTTCGATCATGTGATCTTGCTCAACATGCGTGTCGTCGCGGCTGGTCCAGTTTCTGAAGTTTTTACACAGGAAAACCTGCAAAAAACCTACGGCGGCCGGCTCACACTGCTCTCGGAAGCCTCCGAGGCAATCGCGCGTGCCGCTTCTGGGCAGGAGTAAACGCCGGTGTTTGATCGGATTCTTCATCTCGCGTCGATGCAGAATCAGACTTCGATTACGAATGTCACGGACGAGTTGCCAAGCATCGCTGAGATTATTGAGACGCTGACATTTCGGGCGGGGTTCAATACAAATACGGTGATCGCGGGCACGACCATGCTCGGGCTTGCTGCGGGCGTGGTCGGCGTGTTTGCGCTGCTACGCAAGCGTTCGCTGATGGCCGATGCGCTCAGCCACGCGACGCTCCCCGGCATCTGCATCGCATTCCTCGTAGCCACGGCGATGGGCATGGACGGGCGTTCGCTCCCGGTGCTCCTGCTGGGCGCCACAGTCACGGGCGTGATCGGTGTGCTCTGCATACAGGCGATTGTTCGGTACACCCGCTTGCATCACGACGCGGCGATCGGGATCGTGCTGAGTGTTTTCTTCGGTGCAGGCGTGGTGCTCTTGAGTTATATCCAAGAGAATGCTAAATCGAGCGCGGCGGGGCTTGACCATTTTATCTACGGCCAAGCCGCTGCGATGTCTGTCGACGATATCAAGCTGATGGCAGGTGTCGCGGCTACCAGCGTGGTCGTTGCGGTGCTGTTCATTAAAGAGTTCACTCTTACATGCTTTAATGATTCGTTTGCCAAAGTGACTGGATGGCCTGTGTCGTTTATCGACCTGCTCCTGATGGCGCTCGTTGTGGTTGTGACTGTGGCTGGTCTGCAAGCGGTGGGGCTGATCATGGTCGTGGCACTGTTGATTATTCCTTCTGTTTCTGCTAGGTTTTGGACGGATCGTCTGTGGACGCTCGTGTTGCTTGCTGGTCTGATCGGTGCGTTTAGCGGCTACGCGGGGTCGGTCATGTCATCGCTCTTGCCACGCAAACCTGCAGGCTCAGTAATCGTCTTGACTTCAGGTGTGATCTTTCTCATTAGCATGTTCGTCGCACCGACGCGGGGTGTGTTTGCCTCGGTGCTCCGAAGATTCCGGTTGCGGCTTCGGATTGCAGGAGAGCACCTTCTTGAAGCCGCATATGAGCAACACGGTACGAATATCTCACACAATCAAATCGCCAAGCTCGCAAAGCTCCGCGCCTGGCCTCGTTGGTTTGTTCCGGTGCTGATTCAAATGATGACGCGGCAGGGGTATCTCGGCGCGCGGGCCGGCAGTGGCGTTACTGTTACGCCGCAAGGGCTTGCGCGTGGCGCACGCGTAAACCGAAATCATCGCTTATGGGAGCAGTATCTGGTGAGCTACGCCGACATCGCGCCGAGTCATGTCGATTGGTCGGTCGATCAGGTCGAGCATGTGCTCACACCGGAGCTTGTCGCAGAGCTTGAGTCGCTGCTAAGCAGTCGGGGCATCGAGGTGCCGGGGCCATGATCCAGATCGAGTTTGATGTAGGGTTGGATCTGTTCCCTTTGATGGCAGGCACGCTTACTGCGGTGACCTGCGGCTTGCTCGGGAACTTTCTTGTGCTTCGTAAGCAGAGCCTGATGGGCGATGCGATTAGCCACAGCGTTTTGCCGGGCCTCGTCATCGCGTTTCTTATTTCAGAAACGCTGAACCCGGCTGTGATGTTTCTTGGCGCTGGGATCGCGGGCGTGGTGACGGTTGTGCTCATTGAGATGGTCAAGAAACTGGGCCGAGTCGAGCCGGGTGCTGCGATGGGCGTGGTGTTTAGTGTTCTCTTTGCGCTCGGTGTGCTCTTGCTCGAACAAGCCGCGGTGAGGAATGTCGATCTCGATGCGAGTTGTGTGCTGTACGGCCAACTCGAAATGCTGTGGTGGAACACCCCGCCGGAAAGTTGGAACGAAGCGCTCAAGCTTCGGACTTGGACTGGGTACGAGATTCAACCGGCTCAGTTTGATCCAACTAGCGGTGAGATTTTTCGCCACGCGATTATCCACGAAGGAGTGCCGAGACAGGTCACTACTCYGCTGGTTGTTGCGGCGCTTGTGTTCGCGTTCGTCGCTGTGTTTTTCAAAGAGCTTCGCATCGCGGCGTTCGACCCTGCGCTCGCAACGACACTCGGCTACAACGCGACCGTTCTGCACTATGTTCTCATGATCTCGGTCGCAGCGGCAACGGTTGCTTCGTTCGAGGCGGTCGGTTCGATTCTTGTCATCGCCATGCTTATATGTCCGGCAGCCAGCGCGAGGCTGATGACCGATCGGCTCCGAACCCAGCTTGCGTGGAGCGTGGTCTTTGCACTCATCAGCGGCATCGGCGGCTACTTCGCGGCGACATCGATCCCGGCTCAATTCGGGCGAGAATCGGTCAACGCGGCGGGTTCGATGGCGGTGGTCGCTGGCGCATTGTTTGTTGCAGTTATCTTTGTATCACCTTCGTATGGTGTGATCGCCAAGGCGCTTCGGCGGATGGCCCTCTCACGAAGGATTGCGATTGAGGATCTTGTCGCGGCTCTCTTTCGAGCGCACGAGCGTGGGGCCGATGGGTTGATGTTTCAAGATATTCAGAAACAGTCGGTAAATGGCCGTCTAAAGTGGTCGGTGTCTCAGGCGATCAAAGCCGGGCATGTTGTGCGGTCGGGCGAGATGCTTGCATTGACAGACAGCGGGCGGGCAGTCGCAGCGAAGCTCGTTCGCAAGCACCGCCTCTGGGAGGACTACCTGGTTACCCNCGCGGGGCTTGCGCCGGATCATGTCCATGAATCGGCGGAACAACTCGAACATGTCGATCCCGCACCGACAGATGGCCCGGCACATGATCCGCACGGCAGGCGGATCCCGGACAAACCGTAAGCGGATTGCTCATGTGCTGACTGGTTATTGGCCTAGTGTTGGCGGTGAAGCAACAGCGGACACATATATTCCCCGCAGCGCTGCGGTGCCCGCCCGAACCGGTAGGGTTGTTGGTTGTACCAAGCCGGAGAGTGTGGCTCTGGCTCGTTACGCTCGTGATGCTTGCAAGTGCGCTGGTGTCGTTTTCGGGCTTAGGTTCGGTCATGCCGCTTGATGCGCACGAGGTGTTTGTCGCCCGGACATGTGAGGAGATGATCGCGCGCGGCGAGTGGATGGTGCCGTACTTCAACGATGAGCCAAGACTCAAAAAACCGCCGCTGGAATACTGGCTCGTTCTGACAACCAACACGGTCACTGGCGGCGACGCGATTATCACCGAGTTTGAGGCGCGTGTCCCGCCGGCGATCGCGGGGATTCTGATGTCCGCGATGGCGATCATGATCGGCACGATGCTCGTCGGGCGAGAGGTGGGGCTTCTAGCCGGCGCGATGGTCGCAACGAGCAGCGGCTACATCACCTACACCCACAGTGCGCGCCCAGAGATGGTGTACGCGGCTCTCTGCATCGCGGGGATTCTTGGGTTGGTGTGCGCCGAGCGTTGGGCGCTCGACCCGGGGCGAAGAAAGCGCGCGATGATCGCTGCTCTGTTGGCGTGGGCTTTCTTTGGGCTTGCAACGCTGACCAAGGGGCCACAACTTCCCATTCCGATATTGATCGGTTGGCTTATCGGCGCGTGGCATGGCGGGCACTTCTGGCAGACTGTTCGCTCGTGCAGGCCGATCGTCGGGGTGGTTCTTTATCTTGTGATCTCGCTCTGCTGGTTTGTTGCGATCTGGATTATGATTCCAGATGCGGGTGAGATTTGGCATAATGAAACAATCAAGCGCTACGCCGAGCATGGCGATTCATGGTTCACGCTGCTTGATCCGTACTATTTATATCGGCCGCTGGCACTGCTCGTGCCTTGGGTGTTTTTCGCACCCGGCGCGATGGTCGGGCCTTGGCTCAAGCAGTTCAAGACAAAGCCCGGCGCGATGCGGCTCTGGTGGATTGTTCTAGCAGCGGCGATCTTGCTCTCGTTCTCGCGCGGTCGGCGGTGGTACTACATGCTCCCGCTGCTGGTGCCGTACATGGTGCTGCTCGCATCGACAGCGATTCAGATCGCAGACTACCTCAAAGAACGCCGGGCCATGTGGGTTTGGAATCTGCTCTTTGCGATTCATGCGGTTGCGATTGCGATTGTTGCGGTCGCGATGTCTACCCGGCACGACGATCGCTTTGGCACGACGCCGGTGGTGCTGCTTGTTGCGGTGTGCGCGGCGGCGGTTGTGTATCTTGCGCTGCTGTCGGTGCCAAGGCTTCGCCGAACGATCGGGACTGTCGGGGTTGGTGTTCTGGCATGCGCTTCGGTTTCGGTTTCGTTCGCGGTGGTCGAGTCACGGATGGGTCTGTGGCGCGCGAACAGGCTTGACGAGCGAGACTTTTCGCTGCTCGTGGCCGAAGCTGTCGGCCCGGGCGGCGTGCTGCTCGGCTGGCGCGACATGTGGGAAGAGCAGCAGTACTACACGCACCGGACGATCCCGCTCTTTGTCGAAGCCGATGCGCTCACCGACAAGATCAACACATCTTCGGGTGCATGGATTCTGGTTGATGCCAGAAACAAAGAAAACGCGCTGCCCGAGACGCTTGATTCAACGCTCATCATCCGCCACGACAACGGCAAAACCGAGGGCCAGTTCGAGCTTTGGCGGGTCGAGCCGAGCCAAGAATAACCTGTTGTGACAGCAGATCGCCGACGCGTATTGGTCGCTCGCCTCGGGCGCGATGCCGCCGAGGCTGACCCACTCGCTGCCGGTGGGTGCCCACCAATCAGGGCGCGCTTTGGCGTTGGTGACAGAGACCGGCCTTGCTGAGCCGTCGAAGAAACTGATGTACAGCACCCGATCGTCAACATTCCCCGAGAGCCCGTTCCGCCGCGCCGAGGCGAAGATGCCCGGCCGAGTTCTGCCGTAGAGAAGTCTCGCTTTCATTTGCGAAGAACCCGCTGACGAAGCTGCCGGACACAACTGGTGTCGGAGCGATATCGATGTCCGTCACGCCGTTGAATTCTACAAACCGTGTCCCGTCGGCGAACATGACTTTCTGCGAAAGCGAGGTGCCTACATTGTCGATCTGTGGTCGGTATTCGCGTGGAGTCTTGATACTGCTTGCCATGCCTCCCCCAAAGTTGTACGGCACACCGCCATATTTTAGATTCCAAAAATGCTCATCCCCGGGTAACAATCCCTTGCCGGGAACAAACACGTTTGGGCGAGGTGTGCCCTAATACTGAAACGTCGCGGGCGCGAGATAGCTTACCGACCGGTAGCCGCCTAGCACGAAGGCATCGACAAAGTCTTGCGAATCGCTGGCCCCGCTGCCTAGAAACAGTCCATCAGTAAACTTGGAATTGCGAGGGTCGCGCACCTGGTCGAGGAGTTGCTGCGTGCGCAGCGCCCGGTTGTCGCTCCAGCCGAGCGATTCACCTAGCAACGGCGTGATCCAATCAACAGTCTGCGTCGGTGTTGAAGCGCTCGTGTTACCCGTAAACATGCTCGGGTCTTGGTTTGAGCCCGGCGTGCTGAGCCAGCCGGTCACATTGGCGCTTGCGAATTGTCCGTCATGGGCCGCGATGAACATGCCTTGCTGCGCCGACAGCATCCGGTGTTGCGACTTGTTCGTCGTCGCCATGCTGTCTGCTTTTGCATCGTTGAGCACGGGCTGCGCAACCGCAACCGCGGTAGCGGCGGCTGCGCTTGCGACCAGAACATCGATGATTGTGAATCCGCTCTGTGACCTTGGCAGGACCGTCCTCCTTATGGCTGCCCCCGGTGTCTGCTGTGCTGCGTGTAGTCGGTTAGACCAGCAGCATACAACAAGAGTGGACGCCGGTGCGGAAGAATAGTTCCTTGGCTTTGAAATATTGCGTCAATCCGAGCTACATTCTTGTTGTACCATGTCGGCATGAACCCCACACCCACACGCTGGATTGTTGTGATAGCAATCTCTGTCTCCGCGTTTCTCTGCTATGCAGGCCCATCGTCGGAGCCTAACGGAGTCGCTTCCGATCCGTACAACCAGCACGATCTGGTGATTGAGTTGCTAGTTCCGGGCGGGCCGCTTCCCTTCGAGTGTTTCCTTGCGCAACACAAACCGGACATGACATGGAGCGCAGACATCTACAACGGTACAGAAGTCATTGGTAGCGGCGATGATGTCGAGGTTGTTCGGCATTCGGATGGCATTGAGACAGTCTGGGATGTGCAGATTAATCTAGCACACTATGACACCGTGTTGACTTGGACCATGATCGAAAATCCGGCATCAACCTCCTACCGCGGCTCGGGTGTTCTCAAGAAAGTAAGGCCGAGCGGGACATATGAAATCCAGATCCTGGTACGGGAGGCAACAGGTGGTTCATGGAAATCTCGGCGTTCATCAAATACTCGATTTCTGCCGATAGAAAGCGCAGCAACCAAGGCAGATTTTGTAGGCCGATGGCGTGCCGAGTTCTCTTCATCCAAAGAACCTGCCATCGCGGTGTTCGATGTAGATGACGACGGCTTTGCTACCGGCACCTTTATGACAACAACCGGGGACTACCGGTACCTCGCGGGCCGGGTCGATGGGGATCTGCTCCGCCTCAGCGTTTTTGATGGCGCCCACTCGTTTCTCTTTCACGCAAAGATGCTGCCCGACGGCTCGATCGCTGGCGATTTCTGGTCGGGCAACTGGTGGCACGAAACATGGACCGCCACCCGCGACGACGATTTCCAACTCCCCGATGCGTTTGCGGGTACGAGTTGGGTCGAGGGCGAGACGATCGACGACCTCGTGTTCAGTGATCTTGACGGCAAGCCGCAAAGCGTCACCGAACTCCTCGACAAGCAAGGCGGCAGCATCCGTGTCCTCGAAATCTTCGGCACATGGTGCCCAAACTGCACCGATGCAGCACGCGATCTGAAAACACTCCAAGAAAAATACGGCGATCGCGGCTTTACCGTCCTCGGCCTCGCCTTCGAGCACACCGACGACATGCAGCGGAGCACCCGTATGGTCCGGGCGTACAAGGAACGATACGGCCTCGACTGGCCCGTGCTCGTGGCCGGCCTTTCAAGCAAGAAAAAAGCGTCGCTTGTACTCCCGTTTCTTGACGGCGTGCGCACGTTTCCAACACTGATCTTCCTCAACGAACACAACGAACCGCTCGCCATCCACGCCGGCTACACCGGTTCGGCGACGGGAGATGCGTACGAGGACATGATCCAAAAATTTACAAGTATCATTGAAAATAATTTAGAATAAACAAAAAATGGCAAAAGTATTAGTCGTCCTCAGTGTATACGACGATATCGCTGATTCTGGTAGTAAATACTCGGTCTGATTTCGCGTACACAAGTATCATGCAATCTTCGTAGTTCTGGTCTTGGCAGAAAGAAACCAGGTTTTCAACCGAATTTATATTTTTCAATCGAAGTGAGAGCGAATTTTCGAGGTCAGCATCATCTACTTCTGATTGGCCAACCCCGATGTATTCGCCCCAATCGGATTTCAAATCAATAAGCGGGTCAGCGACAGCTGCGATCTCATACATCCCAAGTTCGCGATCCGCAGGCCAAGCCACGACTGCGCGTAGCTGTTCTGCCTCGCCGTCTATCACGACTTGTGTCCGAAAGACTCGGGGTGCTGGGGCGATGGATGATGTCGTTTGCAATACAACTGGCGAGTTCTTCTCGCACGCAGATTGACAGAGCACGGCTGAAACAAGTATCACAATTCCCTCGCGTCGAAATATCCGTGACATCGGTTGCCTTTCAGCCCCGCTTTCGTATAACGGAAGAGGGGTGTACAAAGGAAAGCAATTGGCTACCTCAAAATCGGTATCGCAGAAAAAATGGAGCCGGGGGGAATCGAACCCCCGTGCCGAGACGGCCGGCATCGGCGCTTCTACGCGTGTAGTTGGTGATTTAATCTTAACCCTTCGCCGGCCACCTACAGCCTGCTTCGGGTC
>NVSP01000111.1 GCA_002732755.1 Phycisphaera sp. | reverse complement strand
TGTGGATGTGCACCGGGTCGGGCGTGCTGCCAAAGTTCCAGTCGCCAAGGTCAAAGCCGAGCGAGTTCTGGACGAAGTCGCTGTAGATAAACCCGCCCGCGTAGTCGCGTTGATACAGATCGGTGTCGCGGAGCGTTTGGCGTTTGATGTACAGGTCCACATGAGGCAGCACCCCAAAGTGCGGCGAGCTGGTCGGCGCGTAGTAGTCCAGCATCACGAGCTTTGGCCTCTGCTCGCGAGATGCGAACTCGGCGAAGATCTCGATCAGCTTTTCGGCCGGGTCGGACCAATTGGGCATGACCATGACCACGTCGAACTCACCCGGCTTGGCCGCCGACGATAGAAGCCCGGCCCGGATGTCGTCGAGCGTGGCGATGTGCCGCATCTCGAAGGTGAACCCGAGCGAATTTTTCAGGTCATCGGCGAACATGCGAAAGCCCTGGACCTGATGCCCGGTCGGGCTAGCGGTCCTTTCGCCGCGGGCAAGGATGAGTGCGTGTGTGGTCATATGTGGAGTCATGGTATGGCATAGTGAAGGCTCAGAGGGAGTGTGGTGCCTAGATCGGGGTGGTAGATTAGTGGCGGGTGCCCCAATTTTGTGGAGGTTTGAACGCGAAGAAAAAATTTACAGGTACGCAACAATAGAGCAACATACTGACCCAAAATGTTGTATACTGCAACCATGTGTTCTCAGATTTCAACCCAACTGCCAGCACACAAGCACACAAGCACACAAGCACGCCAGATGTTTGTCCGCGGTGCGCAGGTTCTGGTTGGGGGCGTGCTCTTTGCCGCCGCGGTGGTTAAGGCCGCTGAACCAGCCGAACTCTTGGAAGCCATCCGCTTCATCCTTCCAATCGAAAGCCGGTCGGCGTGGTATCTGCTTATCGGGATCGTCCTCTTTGAGATCCTGCTCGGCTCGGCCATGCTCGCCGGCCTAGCTGTCAAACAACTGCTCGTTCTCGCGTTCATGCTCAGCCTCGGGTTTGTCGCGTGGACCGCCTATCTCGAAATCATCGATGCCCCGGTCGGCTGCGGCTGCGGCACCTCGCGTCTGCTCGGTCTGACAAGCACCAACCGCTGGGCCTCCCTCGGTGTAAGCGGATCGATGGTTGTGTTGTGCGGGACGGCTGCGTTTGTTGCAGGCCGATCCCAGAAGTCTCAGGTTCTCGAATCACAAGGAGTCGAATCATGAATGTCAATAGTGCAATCCGGTTTTCAGCGCTCGTTGTCGGGCTTGGTGTGGGTGCGTTTTGGGTTGATTCGGCTTTGGCTAGGCCCGAACCCGTTCCGGGGAATCCAGCGGACACATGTTGCTTTACGCAAACATGTCCTACAGGTACTCCGGGTGTATTTCAGTCAGCAACAAGCTGTATTTCGGCGTGCGCCTCAAATCAGGTATGCTCTGGAAGTGGCGGATGTAATGCTGGTCCAAATTCAGATAAGCCATGGGCCACGGCTTCGTGTTTTGCTGCTCCATAAATAATTTATACCCGCTGGAATAAATGTACTGAAACACCTTTTGTGGGGGCGTGCATTACAGGGTTTTAGTGCGGGCCAACTTGGATACAAAGTCCAAGTTGGCCCGGTTGGGTTGGAAAGAAAGTAGGCCATTGTGCGTAATGGAAAAATAATTGTAGCGATTCTCATTGCAATCGCCGGGTTGCTTGTTGCAGGTAGGGCGCTCATGCGGGGCGTGCCTTCCACAAAACATGAAGCAGTCAACCACGAGGTGTCGCTGGAAGTTCAGCAACTTGTAACCGGGGGCTTCGATACATATCCTACTACAGAGACGGTAGAAGCTGTGATTGAAGATGCTTCAGCACGAGTTTCAACAGCGGTACAGAATATTCCATCGTCAGTGCTACCGAAATCGAAGCACGAAGATCTAACGCGTGCATTTCATGGGCTATTCAGCTCAATTGTCGCACCAGATGTAGAGCGGGATGAGGCGTGGAAGGTTTCTCGCGGTAAAAAACCGATGGGTGATTTGCTGACGCCGGAGGTTCGTGTGTCCATGCAGGAGTCTGCCGAGTATTTTGCACTGCCGAGAATGAATCTGTCCGAGATAGAGATCATCCCGGTGTATGTCCGTGGCGTGGTGCAACGGAGTAGCGCAACAGATGATGGGTTCGGTATAAACACCACTCGACTTGTTGGTGCATATCCGATTTCCGATGATCCGGAGCACGATAAGCTCGATGTTGTGGAAGTACGCTTTCCAATGGAAGTACCTGATCCGCGAGAGGGCGGTCGGGTTCGCGTTAGTATTGGGTTCCAGTTTGCATGGAGTCGGGARCGAGAGCAATGGATCCCGTTTGGCAATGTTTCATACCRCGATCCGAATGTAGCAATCGTGGCACCAGCCAACTAAAGCAATGGATATTAATCAGATGCATGTAACACCAATGAGGATGCGAAGCGAGGCATTGCGCGTGAAGCGCAATGCCTTTACATTGATTGAGCTTCTCGTGGTCATCGGTGTCATCGGCATCATTATCGGCTTGCTGCTGCCGGCGCTGTCGGGTGCAAAGTCAAAGGCTGTGGAAACGGTCACGCGCGCCAATCTTCGTCAATCGCACATGGCGTTCTCTGTGTACACGACTCACTATAAAGAGACATACCCGTGGAGGCCCCAGGGCGGCGATATGATCCGGCTTGAACCCCACGGTATTGTTGGAATCGGGCCGGGGCATTTCGATATCTCGGTGTATTGGCCCGGCCTCATGCACGACATCATGCCTTGGGATGAGCACTTTCAAAGCTGGCTCGGCGGCGGGGCAAGATTTGGCGAACATCCTTGGCTTCCGGTCGAAGGTAGTTCAGACGGTTGGCGAGGAACTTCGTTTCACATGTCCGAAACGCTGCTCGCCCGCCCCAGACTCTGGAAACCAGGCGAGACCGACACCGAACGGAATCTCCGCCCCGTCCGCGAGAATGATGTTCTATATCCCGCATCCAAGGTGCTGCTCTATGACTTCGAGAAAACGCACCTCCGCAACGATCCCGATGCCGACCGCGATCAGACACTCATGCTCTTCGTGGATGGTCATGTCGCTGCTAAACGCCTCAGCGAGGCGAGGGTGCTGACCGATCGACCTTGGCGGGAGCCCCGGCCTCTGCACGACACGCCCGATGGTGCTCGGGGTCGGGACTACTGACCATAATCCGAGCCGGGAGCGCGAGCGACCTTGGGTTTGGTATTGCCAGAGCATCAGACACAGAATCCGAATCTGGCCCTTTGGCCCTTTGCCCTTTGGCGATTTCGTTTCCAAGGTCGCTTGCGCTCCCGGCTCGGCTTTGGGTGCCTGCTAGGATTGGCCCATCATGGCCGACCAACCACACACGACCGACAGCACGCCCAAGTTCCGTTATTCCGCAGAGATGGCGTCGCTCATCGAGCCCAAGTGGCAGGCGTGGTGGGACGAGCAGGGCACCTACCGCACGCTCAACCCGGGGCAGGCCGGTTTCGATGCCAGCAAGCCCAAGTTTTACGCGCTGGACATGTTTCCGTATCCCTCCGGTGCTGGCCTACATGTCGGGCACCCCGAGGGCTATACCGCCACTGACATCATCAGCCGCTATAAGAGGATGCGGGGGTTTAATGTTTTGCACCCGATGGGGTTTGATGCGTTTGGCTTGCCCGCCGAGCAGCACGCGATCAACACCGGCGAGCACCCCTCGACCTTCACGCGCCAGACCATCGACACATTTCGGCGCCAGCTCAAACAGTTCGGGTTCTGCTACGACTGGTCGCGCGAGATCGCCACGATCGACGAGGACTACTACCGCTGGACGCAGTGGATTTTTATTCAGATTTACAACAGTTGGTTCGATGTGGAGACACAGGCCTGCCGCCCGATCGAGGAGTTGTGCGACCTGCTCGAATCGGGGACGGGGCGCGTGTCGGTTCAGGGCGAACTGGTTCGCATCACCAAGGGCCAGAAGGCGACTGAAGCGCTGGGGGGCGAGCCGGGCTTTCTGCGTCAGTGGCACGAGCTGAACAAACAGGAACAGCGCGCGTTCATCGACAACCACCGCCTGGCCTATGTCGGCGAGCAAACCGTCAACTGGTGCCCGGCGCTGGGCACGGTGCTGGCAAACGAAGAAGTGATCGACGGCAGGTCAGAACGCGGCGGCCACCCCGTGCTGCGTAAGCCCATGAAACAATGGCTTTTCAGAATTACCGCAATGGCAGACCGTTTGCTCGGTGGGCTTGATGAGCTTGACTGGCCCGAGAGCACCAAGACGCAGCAGCGAGAATGGATCGGAAGGTCCGATGGCGCCGAGATCGACTTCGAGCTTGATCTGGATCTTGACAACCCGGACACCGACACCGAGTTTGTGCCCGCGGTGCGCGTCTTTACGACGAGGCCCGACACGATCTTTGGCGCGACCTACATGGTGCTGGCGCCCGAGCACGACATCGTTTCGGCGGTCCTGAGCGCGCCCCGGCCTGAGACATCGGTCAGTGAGCTGCGCGACTATGTCGAGGCCGCCAAGAACCGGTCGGACAAAGAACGCCTTGAAAACAAGGACAAAACGGGCTGTTTCACGGGGCTGTATGCGGTCAACCCGGCCTCGGGAGAGAAGATCCCCATCTGGACCTCCGACTATGTCTTGGCGAGCTACGGCTTTGGCGCGATCATGGCGGTCCCCGCGCACGACAAACGCGACTTCGAGTTCGCAAACAAGTTTGATTTACCGATCCGTGATGTTGTCTACCCTCGCACGATCACCGCGATGGCGTACTTTGTGTTGAGCGCCACCGAAGAAGAGTGTACAACAGATCGCTGGAAAACCGTGCTCGCAGATTTTCTAGGTTTAGTGACGACTTCGAGCCTGCCGCCGGAGGTGTACCCCGAGGTGCTCGAAGCGATCCGTTCACGCCGCGAGAGCGACGCGGGGCCGGTGTTTGGTTCGGACGGCCGGGGCACGATCAGAGAAGAATACGAGGCGTCGCTGGGTGACCTGGGTATCGAGGACTTTGCCGAGCTGCAAGCAATATTTAGAGAAGCAAGATATTACAAACATACCGGCGCTTCGTACGCGGGCGTTGGGCTTGGTGCAAACTCTGAGTGCGACGGCTTCACTCTCAACCACCTCGACCGCGAGACCGCGATCCCAACGACCATCAAATGGCTCGAAGAAACAGGCATCGGTCGGCGGAAGATCAACTATCGGCTGCGCGACTGGCTCTTTAGCCGGCAACGCTATTGGGGCGAGCCGTTCCCGATCGTGTTTGATGAAGAAGGCAACCACCACGCGGTAAGCGAGGACAAACTGCCTGTTGTGCTGCCCGAGCTTGCCGACTACAAGCCTGTTGAGAGCGACGACCCCCAGCCGCTCTTGGGCAAGGTCACCGATTGGGTCAACACGACCGCGGGCGAGGCGGGYGTGGCCGGTCTTGACCCGAGCGCGCCGGTTCGGCGCGAATCGAACACGATGCCGGGCTGGGCGGGCTCGTGTTGGTACCACATCAGTTACCTCGACCCGAAGAACAACGCCACGATGGTTGACCCAGAGGTCGATGCGTACTGGCTTGGTGACGGCGGCGTGGACCTCTACATCGGCGGCGCCGAGCACGCGGTGTTGCATCYTCTGTACGCGCGTTTCTGGCACATGATCCTGCACGATCTTGGGCACATCAAGAGCAAAGAGCCTTATCGCAAGCTGTTTCATCAGGGCATGATTACGAGCCACGCCTTCCAGCGCAGCGACAAGAGCCTTGTTCCGATCGACCAGGTCGAAGAGAAAGACGGCAAGTTTTTCCAGACAGGCACGGGCGACGAGGTGTTTCGCACGGTCGCCAAGATGTCAAAAACACTCAAGAATGTTATTAATCCAGACGAGATCATTGTTGAGTTCGGTGCGGACACATTTCGGCTCTACGAGATGTACATGGGGCCGCTGGAGGCGAGCAAGCCTTGGAACACCGATGACACGGTTGGCTTGTACCGCTTCCTCCAGCGCGCGTGGCGGATGTGTGTTGACGAAAYAACCGGCGAGATCCGACTAAACGAATCGCCCGATGAAGCGGTCGAAAAACTCCTGCACCGCACGATCGCCAAGGTCGGGGGAGACATCGACAAACTAGCGTTCAACACCGCGATTGCATCCATGATCGAGTTTGTCAATACGGCCAGCAAACCCGGCGTGACGCGGGATCAACTGGACCGGTTCGTGCGGGTGCTCGCGCCGTTTGCGCCGCATATCGCTGAGGAACTCTGGTACAAATTGGGCAACGATGGTTCGGTGTCCATCGCCGATTGGCCCGGCTACGAGGAATCGATGCTCGTTGACGATGAGGTCGAGATCGCGCTGCAGATTCTTGGCAAGGTCAAGGCGAGGTTGAAGGTGCCGGCGGATGCGACCGAGGCTCAGCTTCGMSMMSYGGYGSKSRSRRMSRWSAYSRTSRMSGKGCWSMTSKMSGGYMRRRYSGTGCGCAAGGTTGTTGTTGTGCCGGGCCGGCTTGTGAATATTGTGGCGAACTGACCAACGACCCTGTGGGGGTGGCGTCTTGCCGCCCATTCTTTCTTGAGTGCCTTGATGGGCGGCGGGACGCCACCCCCACAGCAAGAAGTATTTTTTACTTAATTGATTCAACAACAACCGGAACCGTGATTCTTGGTTTCCATGTCGTCGGGCTCCCGGTCAGGCCCGAGAGGTCGGCAGCTGAGCCGGGCGTTGTGACGGGGCTTGCTGCGCCGATCAGTTCGACCGTAAGGCCCTCGTAGTTTTTGAGTTTGGCGATCAGCATCGTAAAGGCGCGCTCGGTCGGCTCGACACGGAGCATGTACGCGCCCTCGCTCTGGCGCGTCGTGACCATGCGCGGGCCGCCTTTCGATTCGTCGGCGCTTGCCATCATGGGTTCTTGGAGTTTGGGCAACGCGCTTTGGAAATCTTGCGTCTCGTCGGCGCTGGCTCTGCCCTCGACGGCAGCGAACCGCATCAGGTCGCTGCCCGTGGTCAGTTGCGCGGCGAGCGTGCTGGTCGTGCTATCGCGGTAGCTGGTGAGCCGAACGATCAGCCTGCCCTCTTTGGCGAGGCGAAGGGCTTGGGCTGCGGATGTCACAACGATTGGCTGCTGCTCTGGGCGGTACGCCCGGCGTGGCTCGGTCAGGAGCGAATCRCYCCCGGCTTGGTCGGTTGGCGAAGCATCGGCGATCGCTGTGTTTGCGCCGTTTGGCATCGGGAGATCGGTGTCGGTCGCTGCGATGCGATCTTTTGGTGAAGAGTTGCCCGTGCCAAAATCGAGATTGGGCAAGGCGATACTGACGATCAAGACCAAGACCGCTGCGGCTGCGAGCGCGCCGATGATTCGGGGCGCACGCGATGGGATGCGCATCGCGTGGCGCTTTGCTCGGCGAACTTTGATCGGTTTGTGCGCCGGCGGGGCGATGTCGGCGCTGTCGGTGCCAGACACTTCGATGCTGCAAAGATCGCGCGTGTCGATCTCRTTTGAGATCTCTTCATCGAGCACCGCTGAGACCATCGCCAGTGTCGCACTCGGGACGGGCACCGCCTGCGCATCGCTTTCGATTGCATCACGGTCGGCGCGCATCTGCCAGACCATCTCGGCGAGGTGCGCATCGYTTGCCAGCGCCTCGACGATGCCCGCGGCTTSRYCGGTCTCGCCCTCGACGAACGACAAAACTGCCGATTCGTCAAGCCCCGCATCAATCAGTGCAATGAAGATGTCTCGTTCACGCTGGGTCATGGTTGTTCTGCTCGTTGTCCTTCTCGTCGTTCTCTGGCTGGGCCACATCGTATGGCCCGAGTCTGCCTGCTCTGACRCGYTCTACCGCTTGCCGAAGCGCAAGCCTTGCCCGGAAAATCCGGCTCTTGATCGTTCCTATCTGGACCGCCAGAAGCTCGGCGATCTGCACATACTCCAGCCCCTGGGCATCCCGCAGGAGCAGAACGCTCCTCATATCCGGGTCCAGCAGGTCCAAGGCCTCGATCACGAGAGCCTTCTGGTCTTCCTGTTCGACGCTGTCGGTGACACTTGGTTCCCTCGATTGTGGCAATAAATTTGCCAGGGTCGAGCCGGCCCCTTCAGAACCCGGTTTTGGCGCTCCAAGGGCGTTTTCTCCTACTACACGGGCCTTTCGGCGGGAGTCCTTTCGCAGCCGAGACAGGCAGGAATTCACCGTCACCCGGTAGATCCAGGTCGAGACCTTGGCGTCGCCTTCGAAGGTGTGGAAGCCCCGCATGACCTTGACGAGGGCGTCGTGGCAGGCGTCGTCGACCGGTGCGTTGCGGCCCATCATCTGCCGGCACAGGCTGTGCATCATCGGCTGATACCGGACCAAGAGCGGCTCCCACGCGGCGCGCTTCTCATCGGGCGTTTCGGCGGCCCGGATCGCGGCGACGATCTCATCATCCGTCGGCGCGCCACCATCGCTGCCAAGTTGTTGCTGCCCATCGGTCACGGCAAGATGGTACCACCGACCACGCCCGCGCCGTTTCGAGTTCTCAAACAATGTGCCACTGACCTGTTCTTGCAGGTCAGTGCTTCCTCAAACTTCGCAGGGTGCCACGGCTTGTCCGTCTTCGGCAAGCCATGCTCTTTATCGCGCAGCAAC
>NVSP01000110.1 GCA_002732755.1 Phycisphaera sp. | reverse complement strand
GTTGATACTTCTCAACATCAAACCGCTCATCCTCAATAAGCCTGTTTTTCTGCTGAACAGCATAGGTTTTGGCGAGGAAATCTTCTGGGTCTTTGTCTATATCAAGGGCCAAGGTGTCAAAGACTATTTTGGGTAAGTCTTTCCTGATCTGCTCATCGGTCAACCCCAAACCAACAGCAAAGCGGCGGGCATGGGCGGCGACTGCTTTTCTGCTGTCTTCTATCATTTTATGCCTGAGTATTTTTTTGACCGCACCGGGGCGCGAGCAGATATAGAGGCCTTCGTTTGATTCGTACCGGTCGACGGTGACTTCGAGCTGCTCGCCAACCTTTGGAAGCTCTTCGCCCTCTTTCCACTGCGAGCTTTCAACGACACCCAGTTCTTTCGGGCCGAACTCGACGAAGAGGTCCTTGGGCCCGACGCTGACGATGACACCTGTGCGGTGCTCTCGGCCGGCGTGGACAACGCGTGGGCCTTTGCGACCTTTGGAGGTCGCGGCTGCTGCCTTCTTGGCTGCGTCGATCTCGTTTGGATCGTGGGCGTGGCCCTGATCGGCGAGTTTGTCGAGGTCCGCCATCGCTTGGGCAAGCTCGTTCTTGATCTCAGCGTCGAGGCCGTCGGTCGGATGGCTCGGGCCAGAAGCTGGGCCGGGAGCTGGGGCCGAAGCTGGGATAGAAGTGGGCGCAGGAGCCTTGGTCTCGGGCTGGGGCTTTGGGGCCTCGGTCGATTCGGGCTTTGGCTGCTGGTCTTGGTTGTGGTTGTGGTTGTCCATCGTGGTCCGGGTCCGCAGGGCGTTGGGGTGGTCGCCGGGCTGCGCTCGGTGCGCTTGGGTTCATACCCGGGGAGTCGAGTTTACCGTGTTGTCAGCAGGATTGCCCGCCTATTCACGAGGTAGTCATTGATTTGGGCAGACCTTCTTTGATCGCCTCGACAATCCGCTGGGCCGTTCGGACATTGGCAAGGCCCGCATCGGCATCAATCGCGGGGCGTTGGCCCGATCTGACGGAGTCGAGGAAGGCCTCGATTTCCATGACGATCGGCTCGCCGTCGTCCACATCGAGCTGCTCGACATTGACCAGTTCATCCCAC
Organism: Phycisphaera sp.; assembly: GCA_002732755.1. GTDB lineage: Bacteria > Planctomycetota > Phycisphaerae > Phycisphaerales > UBA1924. The sequence goes on along the minus strand of NVSP01000110.1, from coordinate 7,534 downwards.
TGGAGGCTGGTCAGGTCCATGCCCTTTGCGAGTTGCTCGCGGACCTCGCCCATCTGGGCCTCGTTTGCGACCCGGCGGATCAGCGTGCCACTCTTTTTGGCGTAGTCGATCTTGATGTAGGCGTCCTCGGAGGTGATCCGCGTGACCCGTTCGGTCTTGAGGGCGAGGCGGCTAAAGGTCATGTTGGCGACGCACACGCCCTCACCGTCGGGCATGTCCCAGGTCAGGCGGGCGTTGCAGATGTCTTCGTGCTCGGTGACGACCGAGACGCCGGACGCCTCGACGCGGTCTGGCTCGCGGCCACCCATCAGGCTGATGACGACATCGAGGTCGTGGATCCCCATGTCCATCACCACGCCGATGTCGATCGAGCGGAAGGTCATCGGGCTGATTCGGCTGACTTCCATGAACCGGGGGGTGATCTCGAGCCCCTCGGCGGTCGCGCGGGTGAGCGCCCGCATGATTGGGTTGAAGCGCTCGATGTGGCCCACCATCAAAATCGCGCCGGAATCGTCGGCCATCTTTTTGATGGCCTCGGCTTCGACGGGGTCCTGCGCCAGGGGCTTCTCGATCAGGCAGGCGATGCCCGCTTTGAGCAGTGGCTCTGCCATCGCTTTGTGGTAGATCGTCGGGACCGCGACGCTCACCGCGTCGGGGTTTGCAGCAACAACATCTTCAAGCGTGGCAAGCACCGGGCAGCCGAATTTTTCAGCGATCTCCTGGGCGCGCTCGGGGTTGGCGTCGTACACACCCACAAGCTCGATGTTGTCCATCTCCGCGTACACGCGGGCGTGGTGCTGGCCCATCCGGCCGACACCGACAGCGGCGCACCGCAGCTTCTTCTTGGACGGTTTGCCTTCGATCATCTGTGTGCTCTGTGGTGCTGATGCGCTCATCGAGAGTGGTTCCTTCTTGCGTCTGTATCGCTGCGGGCCGCATTCATGTCAGCCCGCGGTGTTGCTGATGGTGTGGGTGTGATGGAGGTGTTCTTTAGGTTCCGGTTGCGTTCTCGTTGGTCGTTGAGGTTCGTTCGATTGCAAGTGCCAATCGTTCGTATGTGGTGAGTCCGACAAACCGTCCAACACACTCGCCGTCTTGGAGGACCAAGACCGTCGGTACGGTGGTGACACTAAACCGGGTGACAAGGGTCGTCTCTTGGTCGGTATCGACCGTCATCACCCGGACCCGGCCCGTGTAGCTGACTGCGAGTTGCCGAATGACGGGCTCGAGCATCCGGCAAGGCATGCACCATGTCGCGCCAAACTCAACGACAACATGCCCCGATGATGCCAGCGCATCGAATGTTGATTCGGTCAGGGTCTCTATCGCAGCAATACTCATGCACACTCCAATGGTCATAGCAAGCACCGGGTGACACACCCATGAGCCAGCTTTGACAGCCTGTAAGTCTATGCGGCTGACAGGCTGGATGCTGGGTTCGATGGCGCGCCAACAGAGGTCCGGAAATACCCCGACCCTAGAGCATTTTCAGTCTCTCTAATTATGTTGTGTTTTGTCCCCGTGCCACTGACCCGTCTTCGGATCAGTGCTTCCTGCAATGTACGGCAAAGCACAAAAGAGCACTGACCTGCGGACAGGTCAGTGGCACGGTCGCTCGCTACGGTTTGACAGAAAATGCTCTAGCGGTTGATCGAGGCCAGAACCCGAAGCGCTTCAGCGTGCGGGGCCGGGTCGTGGACGCGGAAGAGCCGGGCACCCGCGATGGCGTGCAAAAGGGTGACCGCGACCGACCCGGCGAGGCGTTCCGAGGGCTCGCTCTCTCGCCCAAGCGACACCCGGCCCACAAAGCTCTTCCGACTGGCGGCGCTCATCACCGGCCTACCAAACTCGCACAACTCCTGCGTCCGCCGGATGAGTTCGAGGTTCTGCTCGACGCTCTTGCCAAACCCAAGGCCGGGGTCGAGCACGACAGCTTCACGCGAAACACCCGCTTGCACAGCGGCGTCGAGTCTTGTTGCAAGATACGCCCGCACCTCGCTGACCACATCGGTGTACTGGGGGGCCGCCGCGTAGGCATCCGAATAGGAATCGCTGCCCGACGGCCTGAGCCGGTGCATGAGCACAAGCCCAGAGCCGGTCTCGGCGGCGAGCCTGAGCATCGACTCATCCTCCTCACCCGCGGAAACATCGTTGATGGTGTTGGCACCTGCTTCGATGGCGCGCTTGGCRACYKYGGCGAKYGTGGTGTCCACGCTGATCGCGATYKCRGGWAGGCAATCGCGGATCGCTTTGATGACGGGCACGACTCGCTGGATCTGTTCTTGCGCGTCAACGCGCTCGGCACCCGGGCGTGTCGATTCGCCGCCGATGTCAAGGACCGAGGCGCCCTGGCGCACGCATTGCATGGCGTGCTTGGCGGCGGCTTGTGGCGAGTCGAGCTTGCCGCCGTCGGCGAAGCTGTCGGGCGTGATGTTGAGTATGGCGACAACACAGGGCGCAGCGAGGTCGATGGATTTGCCGTGCCCGATCTGCCAGAGGTGCGTGTTCACAAGCAGACCTTAGAGCATCTTCATCCATTTTGGAGTGTGTACGTTGTTTTTATCCCCGTGCCACTGACCTGTCCGCAGGTCAGTGCTCTTGGTACTCCGCAGGAAGCACTGACCCTAAGACGGGTCAGTGGCACGGGGTAGGCACTTTGCTGGGCGGCGGGACGCCGCCCCTACGGGTGAAAAAGAAAAGCGGGCCGACCGTGTGGCCGACCCGCTTGAAATACTGCTTGATGCAATCAGAAGTTTAGAAGCTGGGTGGTGGTTCTTCGCCGCCGCCCATGCCGCCGCCCATCGCGCCAAACGCCTCGGCGGTTTGCTTGACCATGTCGATGAAGTCGGTCGGGACCACGGTGCGGTAGCTCACGCCGCCGTCTTGGGAAGCGAGCGACATCGCCAGCGGCGTGACATGCTCTGGTAGATCCACATTCACCGCCATACCAAACATGGCGAGTGTTGGCAGGGTCATGTTGAGGATCGCTCCGCCGTCGATGTAGGCGACCATGATCGGCTCATCGTGGAGTCGGTCGGCCTGGATCATGAGGAGTTGATCGGTTGCCAGCGCGCCGCCGTTCTGTGCCGCGTTGATAGCCTTCTCGACGAACGAGCCTTTGGTGCTGTAGGTGACGATCGCGGTGTTGTCATCGGTCGCCGCGATGTAGCCGCCGAGGCCGGACGGACCAAAGAGCGTTTGCATCATCATCTGTGTCTGCATCGCGCCAGGCTGGCCCATGTCGGGGAGCATCTGGAGGGACCAGCGGTGCGCATCGACGCCGCCGATCGCTTCAGCGGTGTCGCCAAAGCTTGTGGTCATGCTGATGCCGTTGGCGACTTGGTCGTTTGCATCATTGATCTGTTCGCCGAAGGCGTTGACGAGCGCGTTGGCATCGTTTGATGTGAAGACAGCGGTCATGTTSCTGAATAGCCCGCCGCCCATGAGTCCGCCGGGGCTGATGCCCATGACCTGCGCGAGGCCCGAAGAGTTGTCGAAGAAGTCCATGGGGTTCATGCCGGGGATGCTTCCGGCTTCTTGACCCATCTCGGCCATCTTGCCAAGCACCGCTTGGATGCCCGGAGCCGAGTAGTCCAAGGCGTATGCGAAGAGGTATGGCCCGCCGGGGAGCTTACTGAGCAGGCTGGACGCGTTGCCCGAGTCGGCGAAGGTGTCGGCGAATTCGGTGCCTTCTTTGAAGTTGGCGCCGATCTCGAAGCTAAAGCCGTAGTCCCCGCCGGAGAGGCCCATCAGGCCCCGCTCAGCATCACGGGCAAAGCCGCGGACGAGGGCATCCATCATTTCCATCTGGCCAGCCATCTGGTCGGCTTGCTGGCCGCCCATGGCCATCATCTGGTCCATGTTCTCGTTGGCCATCGCCCAGCCTGCCATCATCGGCTCGCGGAGTTCATCCATGTTGGCGATGATGAGCACCGCGTTGTCGTCAGACATGCGGCTGCCGATCGCGCCGATCATGGCGTCGTGTGCGCCGGCGTTGCCGCCCGCAAAGTCGAACCCGGCGAGCACATCTTCTTGGGGGCCGATTGCTGCGAAGCCTTCGCCGATGTCCTGGATGTAGATGGTGTTGCCTTCGAGGTCGAGGGCTTCGAGGCCCTCACCCGTGCCGCCGAGCGCACCGACCATCGCGGCGTAGTCGGTGACCGGGACGAGGATGACCATCGGAGGTTCTTCTTGCTCGTTGATGTTTTCGATGGAGGTGATCGCCACGGCTGCCGAGCCGTCGGCGTTGATGCCGGGCAGTGACAGCATCATCTTTGCCATCTGAACGGCCATCATGGCTTCTTCTTGTTGCAGCGCGCCGGTGATTGCCTCGGCTTGGTCGAAGAAGGCGTTGACATTGCCGATGGAGATGACGACCGGGGTGCCAACTGGCACGCGGTCGAGCGCCTCGGGCACATCAGCCGCGGCCAGTCCTAGGGGCAAACCGGCCACAACTACTGCCGCACAAGCTCTGCTCWAAACCGTCTTCATCTGTCGTCCTTTCGTCGTCGTTTCCCGCGCTAGCCGTACATCGGCTGCTTTGGTTCCGTCACGGGTCGGCAAAGGGCGATCTCTCGATTTCGGCCCCCGCCACGATATGTATTGGGTGAAACGCACCCTTGCGTTGCAACACTAGGTACACGGAGTTTCCCTAGGTAGCCGGAAATGGTCCTAAAATCACAGCCCTCAGACACACAAAGCCCCCAAAACGCGTGCTTTGGGGGCCTTGAGATTGGCTTGTTTGCGGTGTCGGCGGCTCAGGAAGCCCTGGCCCGTTCTTCCTCGGCTTCTTCTGCCTCCTCGGCTTCATCCTCGATCTCGTACTCGTCCTCGTCGATTTTCGATGGGTCGATCTCGTTGCCCTCTTCATCGACCAGCACATAGTCGTACTCCTCATCGTCCTCTTCTTCGCCTTCTTCGACATCCTCGATTTCGACATCTTCATCTTCTGCGAGTTCACCCTCGGCTTCTTCTGTTTCTTTCTCGGCTACTTCTTCATCGACCTCGAACGGGGCTTCTTCGGTCTCTTCCGGCTCGGCGTCCTTGGCTTCGACCATCGAGTCGGTCTTTGTGGTCATGCCTTGGACAGCTTTGAAGTTCGCCTTGGCGTTTTCTTGGTCGACGGCGTACTCATCCGCCGAGCGCGTATCGCCGTCGGCTTGGCGGGACTCTTGCTCGTTGAGAGCCTTCATGGCTTCCCACTCTTCGATCGTGATGGTCACCTCGCGGGCGACCGAACCCTTGTGTTCGCCGATGATGCCGGCGATGCCCATCAGGTCGATCAGCCGGCTTGCGCGGGTGTACCCGATGGCGAGCCGGCGCTGGAGGAGCGAGACCGAGCCGCGTTTGGTTTCGAGCACGATCTCGACCGCGCGATCAAAGAGCGGGTCTTCCTGTGCCGCTTCGAGTGAGGCCGACGAGTTGTTCTCGCTCTGCTCCAAGCGCTGATCGTCGGCACCGCCCGACTTGAGCTGCATGAGCTGGCGCTCGTAGGTCGGCCCCGCGACATCGCGCATGAACTTCACAACCGAGCGGATCTCGGCGTCCTCGACCAGCGTGCCCTGTGCGCGGTGCAGCTTGTGACTTCTTGGCGAAAGGATGAGCATGTCGCCCTGACCCAGCAGCAGCTCGCCGCCTTTTTGGTCGAGCACGATCCGTGAGTCCATACCCGATGCGACCTTGAACGCGATCCGGCAGGGCATGTTGGATTTGATCAGGCCAGTCACGACATTGGCCTGCGGGCGCTGCGTGGCGAGGATCAGGTGGATGCCGACGGCTCGCGCCTTCTGCGCAATACGGATGATCGAGCCTTCGACCTCCTTGTTGGTCATCATCAGGTCAGCGAGTTCGTCGATGATGAAGACCATGTAGGGCATCTGGCGAGGCACGCGGGCCTGCTGTTCTTCGGTCTGGGCGCCCATGCGTTCGCAGAGTTCCTCGAACCCGAGGCCGTTGTACGCGGCGATGTCCCGGCAGCCCGCCTCGACAAGCAGCTCGTACCGCTCGTCCATCTTCTTGACCGCCCATTCGAGGATCGCTGCGGCTCGGTTCATCTCTGTGACGACGGGGCACATCAGGTGCGGGATGTCCTTGAACTGGCTCATCTCGACCATCTTGGGATCGACCAGCACCAGCTTGAGTTCGTTTGGTTTCTTGGTGTAGAGGAAGCTCATGATGATCGTGTTCATGCAGACCGATTTACCCGAGCCGGTCGTGCCCGCGATGAGCATGTGGGGCATCTTGGTCAGGTCTTCGATCAGCGGCTCGCCGGAGGAGTCCTTGCCCAGGAACATCGGCAGCTTCATCTTCTGGAATTTCTCGCGGCGCGACATCAGCTCGCGCAAGCGCACGCGCTCCTTGGTCGGGTTTGGCACCTCGACACCGACCGTGTCGCGCCCGACTTGGTTGGCAACGATGCGGATGTTGACGGCTTTGAGCGAGCGGGCCAAGTCACTGGAGATGCTCGTCAGCTTGCTGACTTTTGTGCCCGGCGCGAGCTTGACATCGTAGAGTGTGATGACGGGGCCGGACTCGATGCCCACGACTTCGCCGGCGATGCGGAACTCTTGCAGCGCGCTCTCGAGCGCCTCGGCTTGCTCGCGGACAAGGCTTTCCAGCGTTTCGTTGAAATCGTCATCCGGCTCTTCGAGCAGGTCCAGACCGGGGAACTGGTAGCCCTCAAGCTCGGCGTAGTTTTGCAAATCGGCGAGGTCTTCATCGGTCGCGGTAACACGGTTGGCGCCGGCGAACCGCAGCGGCAGCTTGGCGACTTTGTCGCGGATCGACTCTTCCGTGAACACCTGCGGCGCACCGGCGATGTCCTCATCGTCTTCCTCTTCGTAGTCCTCGTACTCATCCTCGTACGCGGCGTCCTCGTCCTCATCAATCGCTTGGATGTGCTCATCGTCGTCTTCGATGATCGTGACCGACTTCTCTTTCCGCTTGCGGGCGGCGAGCATTTTCCTGCGCTCGGCGTCGGTGAACTCTTGCTCCTCGACATCATCAAGATCAGTGATGCGGGTGACTGGGATGCGCACGCGTTCGTACGCCCCGCCGAGGAGCCTGCGGACCAGGCCGCCGGCGAGTGTGCCTTGTTCTGCGACATAGCCCAAGTGCGCCGCGGCCCAGACCGGGCCGGCGACGAGCCAGCGGTCGAGCGTGACGACAAGGCCCAGCATGATTGTCAGGAGGAGCGCAAGGGCTGTGCCGAGTTCGCCGAAGCGGTGGGGAAGCTGACTCGAAAGGGTCAGCCCGATGGTGCCGCCGGGTAGGCCGGTGATAGGCCCAGAGTTGCCAAAGAGGAGCCCTTGCACACCGGCGAGTCCCGCGGCTGCGATGGCTATGCCCGCGGCCCGCATCATGGGGTGCGAGACCGTTCGCTTGGTGAGCGAGACTCCAGCGAGCACGCCAAGCGCCAGGAGCGCGGGCCAGATCGCGTAGCCGAATGTGCGGTATCCCTGCCACGCGATGAGTGCGCCGACCGACCCGCACCAGTTTTTGGCGGTCAATGCGCAGAGCCTCCTTCAGGCTGATC
>NVSP01000109.1 GCA_002732755.1 Phycisphaera sp. | reverse complement strand
CATCGCCCGAGCGTCTGGCCTGTTCACGCCCCAAGATCAAGAACCGGGCCACATTGCCGGGCCGGTCTTCGATATTCTCAAAGATGGTATTGAGGCCATAAATCGAGCCTGCCAAAGCGTTTCCAATCGCAGCCGCCACGGGCTGTGCCCCAATCGCCTCGGCTTGCACAAACTCCTGGGCCGCGGTCATGGCGGCCTTACTGCTGCTGGCCGCCGGGATCAGCTCCGCTTGCGGGTACTGCGTCGCAAGCCAAGTCCGGCACTGCATAAATATCTCCGGCTTGGAATGGATCCGCCGAATCTGCCCCGGCTCACAGTTCGCCAAAAGCGCGTGATGAATCTCAATCTGGGCCTCAGCATAAATCGTCACCTTCGAGGCGTGCTCGGTGAACGCATCGAGCGACTCGACGATGCCGCCGCCGATGGAGTTCTCAATCGGGACCAAGCCGTAGTCAACATGCCCCCGCCGGACCTCGGTGAAGACGCCATCGATCGTGTGCAGATCCTCAAAGTCCACACTCTGGCCAAAGTGCTTGGACGATGCAAGATGACTAAACGAGCCTCTTGGCCCCAAAAAACCGATGCGCAGCGGCCTCTCCAGCGCAAAGCTCCCAGACATCAACTCCCGGTACACAGCCTCGACCGTCTTGTCCAGCAGCGGCCCCTTGTTGCTTTTGAGCACCTTGCCCAGCACCATGCTCTCGCGGTGCGGCGCATAGATCGGAATGCCCGACCCCTGCTTGAGCTTGCCCACACGGACCACCGTCTTGGCCCGGTCGTTGAGCAGCTTGACGAGTTGGCCGTCGATCTCGTTGATCGAGCCGCGCAGCTTCTCCAGCTTGGCCTGATCGGCAACCGACGACCCAGCCTCGGTGCCCGAATCCGTCGCCGCTGGAGCCGCCTTCTTGGCCGCTGGCTTCTTGACGGGCTTGCCAGCCGAACTCTTTTTGCGCTGCTTCTTGGCCATGGAACCCCTCTGGATAAGTGATTTATCGGCGATCTGCCGCTTTCGATCAAGCAAGGCTGACATCTAAGGCCCGGATTTCCGAAGGAAGAGGTACCCGTATGCCGTAGAATCGAGCCGGAGCACGCATGAACCCAGACACGCTAGAACAGGTCAACCAGATCGTCGCCGCGATCCAGGAGCACCCGCTCTGGGCACACGCGGGCCTGATCACACTCCTCGTCGCGGGCGTGCTGCTCTGGGTCTCGGGTCGACGCGTCCTCAAACCGATCTTCGCCGTCCTTGGCGCACTCGCCGGCGGCTTCCTCGGCCACGCCATCGTCCCCGGCATGGGCATCGACAGCATGTTCGGCATCTCGGGCAACCTCGCCGGCGCTGCCGTCGGTGGCGCGATGGGCGCGCTCGCCGCCATCCTCATCTTCCGCGTCGCCATCGGCATCCTCTCGTCCCTCGTCGTCGGCGGGCTTGCGGTCCTCGGCGCTTCCATCTTCATCCAAACAACCGAACCCGCGCCAGAACTACCAACCACGGACCCCTCCGAATCGGCGCTCGTCGAACCAGAAACATCACTCGACGAAGACAGCTCGTCCTGGCGCGACCAGATCAATCTTGAGAACGCACAGAAAGCCGCCGATGAACCCGGCCAGTTTGTCGGCGATATCTTCCGAGGCTTCAAAGCCGAACTCTGGGACCCGCTCGACGGCGGCGACAAGGCGCTCCTCACCGCCTCGGGCCTCGCTGGCATCGTCGCGGGCCTTGCGCTCGGCGTGCTCGCACCCAAGAAAACAACCGCACTCGTCACCGCCTTCAGCGGCGCCGGCATGTGGCTCCCCGCGATCTACTTCCTCTCACAAACACTCGAGCTGCCCGGCAAAGCCATCCTCGAACGCCTGCCCATAGAATGGCTCGCCATCTGGCTCGTCGTCTCGATGACCGGACTCTTCATCCAGTGGCAAGGACTCACCGATCGCAAGAAAAGCAAACGCTCCAAACGCGACGACGATGACAAAGATGATATTGACAAGGACGATGACAAGGACGACGACTAAGTCATCCTCTCCCCTTCTCCCCTGTGGGGGCGGCGTCCCGCCGCCCATCCCAACATCCACAAGAATCAAATTGAGTAAATGTCTCATGTGAAAAAGGGCGGCAAGATGCCGCCCCCACGGGTAAATGGTATTCTCAATATCAAGGCCGGTGCTTACTTCGCCGCGACTGGCTCGGCCTCTTCCGCCGGTATCTCGTCCGCAACCACGCCATCATCGCTTTCGAGCTTCGGGTTCACCGCATCCTGCGCAAGGGCCATGATCGGCCCCGCAAAGACGGTCATCACGAGCACCGCAGCCGCGCAGATCGCGCCGGCCGCCGGGCGGGTCCGGATCGGTGTGACCACAAACCCGTCGGCTTCGTCCCCCGGCTCATCAAAGAGCGGGTACGCAACCAAACGCAGGTAGTAGAACGCCGCGATCGCCGAGTTGATGCCAAGGATAATGACCAGCGGCAACTCGCCCGCCGAGATGCCCGCGGTAAACAGCGGCAACTTCCCAAAGAATCCAATCGTCAGCGGAAAGCCGAGTAAACTAAACGCGCAAATCACAAGACTCCAGCCAAGCATGGGCCTGGTCCGCGCCAGCCCCCGGATAGCCTCGATGTTGTCCGCCTCGTCGTACGCCATCTCACCCGACTGTGTGCGCTCAGCGTGTGTGCGTTCGAGCGAAGCGATGACCGCAAACGCGCCCGTGCTCATGACGCCGTAGGCCAGCAAGTAGAAAAGCACCGCTGAGATGCCGCTCTCGGTGAATGTTGCGCCAGGCCCAGCGATCAACCCGACGATCATGTACCCCGAGTGCGCAATGGACGAATACGCCAGCATCCGTTTCATCGAAGTCTGCAACAGTGCCAGCACATTGCCAAGCGTCATCGACAGGACCGCCATCACCCAGAGCAAGAGACGGATCGATTCGGGCAGCGCGTGGCCGGATTCGCCGTGGTTCCAGCCAATGGCAGAGCAGAGCAGGATCAGCGCAAGAAAGCCCGCGGTCTTTGGCACAAACGCAAGCATCGCCGAGACGGAAGATGCAGCGCCTTGGTACACATCTGCGATGTAGTAGTGCATCGGGACAGCCGCGATTTTGAACCCGATGCCGATGATCGCCAGCATCAGGCCTGCCAGCGTGATCGGATTGAGCCCATCGCCCGCCGTCTGCAGCGCGATCTGGCGCTGGATCTCAGAAAGCTGGACGCTTCCGGTTCCGCCGTAGATCAGACTAAACCCATACAAGAATACCGCCGCCCCAAGTGCGCCGAGGAAAAAGTACTTGACGCCCGCTTCCTTGCCCTTGCTGCGCGCGGTGCTGATCGTGACCATCACATATGTCGGCAGGCTCGTCAGCTCGAGCGCCAGAAACAGCCAGATCAGGCTGTCGGCGCTTGCCGTTAGCATCAGCCCGGTCAGGCTAAAGAGGAAGAACGCATAGAACTCGCCGCTGGTCAGCCGCATCGGATCAAATGTGCGCACCCCCGCTGCGATCTCCGCTTCTTCGCCGCGATCGACCGTGCCCGCCAACAGCATGACAAGCAAAATCCCCACCACCGCGATGACCGCCTTGGAATATGCAAGCAAGCCCGGCATAAGCCCGGTCGCGCCCTCGGCGAGCGTCGGTGTCGTCCCAATCGCAAAGATCCCCGCAGCCGCGAGGCTCAGCCCAGAGATCAGCGGACAGAGCCGCCGCACCGAAGCGCTGGGCGACAGCCCGATGACCATCACCACGCATGTGGCGRTAAAGAGCGTAATCTCGGGCCACAGATAGGCGAGTCTCTCAGCCATGTTCAGTGTCCCTCATCTTCTTCGCTGTGCGAATCTTCTGCGTGTTCGTCATGCGGCAGGCGCTCGACATGAACCCATTCGGTGTGCCGACCCATGTTGTCTGTGTTGAGCACTTCGAAGTGCGCGACCGTCTTGTTGACCGGCGCTTCGATAGCCTTCATCAAGGGAGCCGGGAACAACCCGAAGATCAAACACCCAAGAGCAAGCGGGATCAAGATCCCGATCTCACGTGCGTTCAGATCCGTTGGCAATTCTTCATGCTCGTGGTGCCCATCCGGCTCGCGGTATTCGCCCCAGACAATMTTGCCCGTCATGTACAGCAAGTACATCGCCCCGATAATCATGCCAAGGCCAGCAAGTGCCGCATACACCGGCCCGAGCGTCCCAAATGTGCCGCCGGGCGTCGCGCCGGCCTGGCCCGTCCAAGGCGCCGACTGGAACGTGCCGATCAGACACATGATCTCGCTGACAAACCCGTTCAAGCCCGGCAAGCCCACCGACGCCATGACAAAGAAGACCATAAAGCTCGACCAGATCGGCATCTTCGAGCCAAGCCCCCCCACTTCCTTCATCGAGCGAGTGTGATAGCGTTCATACATCATGCCGATCATGAGGAACAAAGCCCCCGTCGATAGTCCGTGGCTGAGCATGTACAAGACCGAGCCCGTCACGCCGATCGTGTTGACCGCGAACAGCCCGAGCATGCAGAACCCGAGGTGACTGACCGACGAGTACGCGATCAGCTTCTTGATGTCCGTCTGCACCCAGCAAATCAGCCCCGCGTAGATGATGCCGATGATCGCAAGCGCCGCCATAAACGGCGCATATACGAGGACCGCCTCGGGCGCATACGGCAGTGCAAACTTGTACACCCCGTAGGTACCCAGCTTGAGCAGCACCCCCGCAAGAATCACCGAACCCGCCGTCGGTGCTTCGGTGTGCGCCAAGGGCAACCATGTATGAACCGGGAACAAAGGCACCTTCACCGCAAACCCCGCCATAAGCGCGAGCAAGACCCAACTCTGCTGGTGCARGTYCAKGCCCCGCGCGGTCTCGCCAAGCACCGCCATATCAAACGACCACGCGCCAGATAGCTGCGAGTGCTGCCAGGCAACATACACAAACCCAGCAAGCGCGATGACCGAACCCGTAAATGTGTACAAAAAGAACTTCGTCGATGCGTTTCGGCGGTTCGATGAGCCGAACATCGCGATCAGCACATACATCGGGATGAGCGTGAACTCGAAGCAGATGTAGAACAGCACGAGATCCTGGGCACAKAACACGCCGACCATCGCCGACTGCAAAATCAACAGCCACGCGTAGTATGTTTTTTGGTTCTCTTTGATCGCGGTAAACGAGCCGATAATGCAGATCGGGCCGAGCAGGATCGTCAGGGCGATCAGGAGCAGCGAGACCGAATCTGTCCCCAGCGCCATCCGAAGCCCAAGCGAAGGCACCCAGTCCATCGCAAAGTTCAACTGATTGGCGCTGCCGTTTGACCAATCAAAGACCATCAACGCCACAACACCCAGCACAACCGAAAGCAGCGAACCGCCCGTCGCGATGTACCGCGCCTGTTCACGCGAATYGAAAACGATCAGCCCCGCACAGAGAAGCGGGATCACAATGAGCAGCGGAAGCAGCATTACAGCGTCACCCATACCACGATGAAGAGGATCACACCCACGCCGCTAGCCATCGAGAGGGCGTAGCCGTGGAGCACGCCGCTCTGTCCCGGTTGAGCGCCCCGCCCGAGCAGTCTGGGCAGGTAACCAATCAGATTCACCAAACCATCCACAAACAATTTATCGATCATGTGGAAGATGTGCGAAGCCACACGCAGGGGCGTCACAAAGATGAACGCATAGAACTCGTCCACATACCACTTGTTTTCTGCCCATTTTGGGATCGGCCCCATCTTGGCCGCGACCGCGTCCATCCGGCACTTGCCCGCCTCGACGCGMCYKCCRAGGAACCCGCTGACMARMCCCTTTGGCCCGTGCGCCCAYGCCGCGATGAGGATGCCCGTCAGCCCAAAGACCGCSGAGATGTAGTACATGGCCTTGTGCGGGTCCATGCCCARGATCGAGCCRTGCTGAGCATGCGCCGCGTGATCGCCATGATCACCATGATCGCCAGCGTCTGCACCATGATCGCCGCCGTGCGCAACRYCRTGGSCKTGGTCGTCRATCAGGAACATCGCMGCCGCGGTGTGGTCWGCGGTCTKCACCTGCCTCGCGGTCGAACTTTCGAGCATGCCCCCGACCCAGCCCTTCTTCTCTGGRGTCACAAAGTACAATCCCGCCGCCAGAATCGCCAACACCGAGAGCGTCGCCAGCACGCCGTTGACCGCAAGGCCCGGAGCGTGCGGGTGGAAGTGTGCGTGTTGAACTTCATGCGCATCGTCGTGGTCGTCGCCCCCGTGGTGTTCATCGCCGGCCTCAAACTGCACCGGCCCGGTAAACACTCTAAAGAACACGCGGAAGGTGTAGTACGCCGTCATCCCCGCCGTGATCAGCAGCACCCAACCCAAGATGCTGTAGCCATAACCCGGCGTGACAAACGCCTCAGCGATAATCAAATCCTTGCTGAAATACCCAGCGGTAAACGGCACGCCCGCAAGATTCAAACACCCGACAAGCATGCCGATACTGACAATCCGCCAGCCCTTCATGTGCCAAAGCCCAGAAAGCTTCCGCAAATCGAGCTGCCCCGCAAAGCCGTGCATCACCGCGCCGCAGCAGAGGAATAGGAGCGCCTTGAAGAACGCGTGCGTCACAACATGGTACACGCCGCCAACACTTGAAAGCATCGCGATGCCCGCGAACATGTAGCCAAGCTGGCTGATCGTCGAGTACGCCATGATGCGTTTGATGTCGAACTGCGCCATCCCGATCGTCGCCGCCAAAAGCGCCGTGATCGTCCCGACCCAGGCAACCACCGGGAGCGCCCACTCGCTGACCAAAAAGAGCGGCAGCATCCGTGCGATCAGATACACGCCTGCCGTCACCATCGTCGCCGCGTGGATCAGCGCCGACACAGGCGTCGGGCCTTCCATCGCATCGGGCAGCCAGACATACAGCGGGAACTGCGCCGACTTGCCAAACGCACCGATCATCAGGAACACCGCGATCAACTGCGCCATCAACGGCACATCGCCCGCCCGCCCTTCCTGAACCGCGGTGATGTAACCCTGCAATTGCGCCGAGTTGAAAAGCTCGGCGTACTCCAGCGTGCCAAAGTGGACAAATGTCAGCATCACGCCGATCGCAAGCCCGAGGTCGCCGATGCGGTTGACGATAAACGCCTTCTTGGCCGCCGCGACCGCTTCTGGCTTCTTATAGAAGTAGCCGATCAGGAGGTACGAGCAAAGCCCGACACCTTCCCAGCCCAGATAGAGCAAGAGCATGTTGTCGGCCATGACAAGGCACAGCATGCTAAAGACAAACAGCGCAAACGCGAAGAAAAACCGCGCGTACCCCTTGCCGACATCGTGCTCCATGTACTCACTGGCGTAAATCGCGATCAGCGTGGCTAGGCCCGTCACGAACATCATCCAGATCAGCGTGAGGTTGTCGATGTAGAAGCCAAAGTTGGCAACCAACTGCTGCCCGATGCCGTCGCCCCACGACAGATCGAACCACCGCCACGCCGTGACCGTGCTCGTCTCGCCCGAGAGCGTCATGTACGCCAGCATGGTGGCGACAAAGCTGCCCGCCAGGCAGCCGATCGTGATCCACGCGGGGAGTTTGGTCTTGACACCGAAGATCGCGCACAGCGTGTTGAGCACAACCGCGAGCATCGGGAGAAACGGAACCGCCAGCACCCACATCGGCGCGGKGCCGACCGTGTCCGCCATGTCCGCTGCRCYTTGGGCCAAGCCCAGTGCCGGGCTGATCATCATCGATTCGAGCACGTGTGAACCCCGCTTATCCCTTAAGGAGCGACCAGACCGAACCGTCGAGTGTTTCGTTTTGCTTGAACAACAGCACCACGAGCGCCAAGGCCATCGCCGCTTCCGCCGCCGCGACCGTGAGCACAAAGATCATGAACACCTGCCCCGTGTACTCCAGATAGAACCGGCTAAACGCGATGAGCGCGATGCCCGATGCCTGGAACATCATCTCGGTACACAAAAACATCACGATCAGGTTGCGCCGGGTGATAAACCCGATCAGCCCCAGCGTAAACATCACCGCCGAGACAAACAGATAGTGGTAGAGCGTCAGGCTTGTCATGGCTTCTGGGAAGCCGCTCTGCGCGAGCGTCGTCATCATGAAGAAGCTCCTTCGCCGCTGGCTAGGCYMTSCGCCTGCRCRCGCTTGGCATCATCATCGATCTGCATCTGCTTGCGCGCCAAGACCACCGCGCCAAGCATCGCCATCAAGAGGATGATGCCCGCGATCTCGATCGCGCCGGGGTGCGCTTTGATCAACTCGTAACCCACGCCCTCGGTGTTGGTAATTTTAAGATTCTCGGGCCAACTCACTGTCCGCGTCGCGCCGTCAACCTCATCAACCCGGACCACCGCGGTTCGCTTGGCAGCATCAAGAATAAACATGCCGGGCGAGCCGTCATCGTTGACCGACCTCGCAAGCGACTCAGTGGGCAAGATCCCGCCGTCGTCGCCCATCGTGTGCAATTTTCGAAGCGACTTCTCGATCCGCAACGGCAAGTGTGCCAAAAGCTCATCAGACTTTGGGGCCGGAACCTGCGTCAGCGTCGGCACACCCTTGGCCATCAGTGTCGAAAGCACCGCAAGCAGCAAGAACCCCGAAATCGTCGCCATCACCGGCTCACGCGCAACACGATCAAACGAGGGCTGGTTCTCG
>NVSP01000108.1 GCA_002732755.1 Phycisphaera sp. | reverse complement strand
GTGGCAAAGGCATCCTGGCCCTGTGTTGTAAACTTCCGTGTAATTTTCATTATGCCGCATACCTTAAATTAAATCGCATCCCCAATTGTTTTAAAACTTGCCGCTTCACCTTGCAACAATGCTGTAAAAAGCGAATTGTTTAGAACCTCTGGAATTATTCGACCACGTCTGACATCGAGAACGCCAAATATACGATTCGGTTTCGAGGCGTCGTAAAGAGTGATTCGCTGTAAATGGTTGATAATCGCTAACTCTCGCTTGGATGGTTTCGCCTCTTTAAAATAGAGTTTTAGTACAGTTGGGGTACCCGCAACTTCGAGTCCTAACTCTGGGTTGACGTTAACCTCAACACCGCCATGATCCCACGAGCCCTTGGGCGGATCAAACCAAGGCCAAGTTGATCTAATTTTATAGAATTTTTTATATCCAGCAAGCAGCGCTGGATATGCCGTTTTTTTCTTGTCATCAGTCAATCCCGTCAAAAGTGTGTCAAGTCGAGTGTTTGGATCACTCGCCTTGTGCATAGCCACCACTTCTTCCCGAAAGGCCTTATAAAAATCAGTCCTTGGATCATAACCTGTCGACAATTGTTCTTTAGTTGTCTTGACACTTGTGATCTTTGGTGTTCCCGTTTTTATTACAAAATCAACAAATCGAGTTATGCTAATCGTATCTGACACGGCCAAAACTCCTGAATACTTAATCCACCATCGGCAGCGTCAACCCTGCCTGATCCTGATACTTCCCAGCCTTATCCGCGTAACTCGTTTCGCATACTTGCTCGGCCTTTAAGAAGATCAACTGCGCGATGCCTTCGTTGGAGTACACCCGTGCCGGCAGCGGCGTGGTGTTGCTGATTTCCAGTGTCACCTTGCCACGCCATTCGGGTTCGAGTGGTGTGACATTGACGATCAGGCCGCAGCGGGCGTAGGTGCTTTTTCCGACGCAGAGGACGAGGACATCGCGTGGGACGGAGATGTATTCGACGGTCTCGCAGAGTGCGAAGCTGTTTGGGGGGATGATGATGTATCGGCTGCCGTTGTCCTCGCCGCCGTGGCCGGGGGTTTCGGTGTCGACCTCGACCATCATCTCATCGCTGAACCTCTTTGGATCGACGATGGCGATGTCGCCCGTGCTTGGTGTTGGTGTGAAGATTTTGAAACGGGAGCCGACGCGGATGTCGTAGCCGTAGCTGGACACGCCGTAGCTGACCTTGCCTGGCCGCTTTTTGGCATCGGCGTAGGGCTTGATCTCGACAAGCTCTCTGATTTGCGAATCGCACAGGACGCCCATCGGGTGCCACCTTTATCTCTAGTCGCTTCCTGATCGGCGGCGTGGGCCACGAGGCCCGCACACCGAGTGAATCGTTCTCTTCTTCTGGAAGCTGCAAACTCCACCGCAGCGAACCAGAAGACCACCAGAGGTGCCCAACGGGCGCACCTTGACCACCAACGCCCTAGATACTTGCTTTCCGGCTTGGAAAAGCTGTTCGGGTCGTTCTGTCGCGTCTCTCCAGACACTCAAAGCCGTTGTAGACACCCTCCACATTCCTCGGTCTCACCAGATCGGTGGTGCCGGGTCAGTATGCTACCACTACACATCGTRTGRTGASAKGATTGTGGGCACAAAATATCGTGTTTCGCTGTCRRCAACCGGCAGAGRTTGCGCCCAAGTGCTTGRCAGATCATGGTTTGGGTCAAATGCTAATTTCGATGTCCATCTAYCCACAASATGTTGTGAYMMRGCMGMWAWATACCCTGTTTCAGGTACAACACCGGGTATAGGTGGTGTCGTTAGTTGTCGGTTGCCATCGCTCACCATTCATTCCTTTCATTTGTATGGTATCAGTTTGTAACTTGTACGCAATACCCTTCCTCTAAGAACTTCCGGCTCAGTTGGCAGCTTTCTGTGGGGATCCGGGGACGGAGCGGATACGCTTTGTGAAGTACGGCCGAGCGTGACCGAGCGTGGGTATCTGGTCGCCTCAGAGAGTYGCTGCCCGAGAGCACAGGGCGAGACCGGCCGATTGCCTCGAACGACATGCACGAGGGTCCAAACGGGCCGGGCTGTGCGGAGGGATCGCTGCGATGAAATTCATGCAAGCGGCGGCTGGTGTGGCGTTGTGTGTCGCCCTCATCGCAGGGTGCAGCGGCGGGGACAAGAAACGCGTGCGCACGGTCACGCCGACCTTCAAAGATGCGCCAAGCGTCTTGCGTGGCACGATCGGGTACGAGACCAAACTCCGACGCGCCGAGGCGGCGTACATCTCCGGCTATGGGCTGATCGTCGGCTTGCACGGCACGGGCAGCACGAATGTGCCCGAGAATATTGCGGCGACGATGGAGAAAGAAATCCTGACCATGGCAACCGCCGAGGTCGGTGCGTTYATCAACACACCCTTTGAGGACATGACACCAAGGCAGGTGATCCGCCACCCCGACACCGCGGTCGTGCTGGTCGAGGGCGTTGTGCCGTCTGGTGCGCCACAGGGTACGCGTTTTGATGTGCGTGTCCGGGCGCTTTCAGGCTCGACGGCGGAATCGCTCGAAGGCGGCAAGCTCTGGACCACGCGCCTGCAGATCGGGCCGGCAAGCACGCTGGGGGGCTTGCAGACGAACACGATCGGCGAGGCCCGCGGCGAGGTCTTTGTCAACCCGTTCGCTGAGCCGGGCGCACCGACCGAGGTGAACACACGCGTAGGCCGGGTTCTTGGTGGTGGACGGGTGATCGAGCCTCAGCCGCTGGAACTGCTGCTGGAAACCCCGCTGCATTCACGGGCACAGGCAATCACCCGCGCGATCAACGAACGGTTCCCCGACGGCCCCCGGGGCCAGGGCACAACCGCCCGAGGGCGCGACGATCAGGTCATCCAGGTCTACTCGCCACCCGCGTACAAGGACCGCTTTGGGGAGTTTGTCCAGCTCCTGCTGCACACTCCGATCAATCAGGATTTCCCGGAGCAACTGGCCCGGAAGTACACGCAATCGATGGTCCAAGACCCGAGCGCTGTGGGCCAGCTCAGTTGGGCGCTGCGGGCGATCGGCCCGAGGGCGATCCCGTATGTCCGTGACATGTACGAGTTCTCAGAGCAAGGCCCCCGGATGGCGGCGCTTCGGGCCGGGGCGCACCTTGGTGACACACGAGCGACCGCATTCCTCGAACGCATCGCGTTTGATGAACTCTCACGCAACCGGATCGAGGCGACCGGGCTCCTGGGGATCGCTGCGGGTCATGGCTCGATCGAGCGCACGCTGCACGACATCCTCGAAGAAGAGGAAGAGCTGACCCTCCGCATCGCGGCGTACGAGGCGCTCATGGAGCGCGCCCGCCGAGACAGACTCGAGCGGCTCATCGCATCCAACGGGCAACGGCCCGCCAGCCAGCGAGCCTCGATCGAGCAGATCACCTACTACGCCGAGGCAGTCATCCCCCGCGGCAACGCGCAGGGTGTCGAGCGGATCAGCATCCGCGACCGGTTCTCGATCGACATCGTGCCGTTCGGTGAGCCGCTTATCTACATCACCCAGCAGGGCAGCCCCCGGATCGCGATCATCGGCCAGGACACCGAACTTATCACGCCGCTCTTCGTGTCGGCGTGGTCGGACAGGCTCATCATGACCGCGACGAATCAGGGCGACGACATCCGGCTGCGGTATGAGACATCCAGCAACGGGCCGATCCTGACGAACCGGATGGGTACCGAACTTGTTGAACTCATCAAGTACATGGCGCGCGGGGCCTCGGCGACCGATACCCGGCGGGGGCTTGGGTTTACATACTCCGAGATCGTCGGGGCATTGGCTGCGATCGAGTCCGCCGGCGGCACCGAAGCAGCTTTTGCCACCGAGACCGATAAGCTCATCGCAACCATTCTCTTGGCCAACCAAACCACCACGCAGGATCGTCCCGCGCTCATCGGCGGCGAAGGTGAAGAGGTCAATCTCGACCCCATGGCCGGCCAAACGGATGACTCRGRYGAGACRACCCGGACCCAGACCGGCTATGTCGTCCCGCTGAAACCCAAGACAATCCAACCACCAGAGGGGACAGGCGGCTCAAGGTGATGTAGACTRATCCTTCCTGACGAGACCGGCCCGGCAGGATGCCTTTTCAAACGGTCTCGGGCACAGTCGAGTGCGGCATGGAGGGCGCCACGACCTATGCGTTTATCAAAGCTCATCTTGAACGGCTTTAAGTCATTCGCCGACCGTACAGAGTTCACATTCGACGATGACATCACCGGTGTTGTCGGGCCCAACGGCTGCGGCAAATCCAATGTTGTYGACTCCATCAAATGGGTGCTCGGCGAACGSTCYAGCAAATCGCTKCGCGGCAARGAGATGATYGATGTCATCTTCGCCGGCGCTGCGGGACGCGCGCCCTCTGGCATGGCATCGGTCACACTCGGGTTTGACAACCCGATCATCGACGCCGACGCGGACCTCATCGAACTCGAACTCGGTGACCCGCTCGAAGAAGAACCCGACGCAGTTGAAACCGAAGAACGCCGTGAGAAACGGCGCACCGGGCGACGGCGCCGGGGCCTGCCCATCGAGGCCGACGAGGTCAGCGTCGAACGCCGCCTCTACCGCGACGGCACGAGCCAGTACCTCATCAACGACAAACGCGTCCGCCTCCGCGACATCCGCGAACTGTTCATGGACACGGGCATCGGTGCGGATGCGTACTCGATCATCGAACAGGGCAAGGTCGATGCGATGCTTCTGGCATCGCCGCAAGAACGCCGGACGATCTTTGAGGAAGCCGCGGGCATCGCCAGGTACAAGCAGCGCAAGATCGAAGCCACCCGCAAGCTCGACCGGACCGAGACCAACCTCATGCGGTCTCGCGAGCAGCTCGAAAGCACCGAGCGTCGGCTGCGCATCGTCAAGGGCCAAGCCGCCAAGGCGAAGAAGTTTCAGACACTCGACGACGAGTACCGCGCGATCCGCACCGCGCTGGCGTTTGACCAATACGACGATCTGCGCCAGCGGCTTGATGGGCTCACGAGCGAACTGACCTCGCTCAGCGGCGCACGCGACGAATCGCAGCAGCGCGTCACCCAACTCGAAGAAGAAAAACAAGACGCGGAAGTTTCTCGGCATGAACTTGCCGATTCGGTGCGCAAGATCGATGCCCAGCGCCAGTCCGCCGAGCACGAAGCCGATCGCACGCAGCAGCGGATGAAGATGACCGGCGACGCGATCGCCGAGGCCGAAAGTCGGCTCGAAAGCGATGCCAAGCAAGTCGAAGAACTCCAGATCAAGCGCGACGACATGTCGCGGCTCGAGGGCGAAGCACGCCACACGATCGAAACGCAGGAGTCGAAGCTCGCCGAGACCGAAGATGCGATGATGCGCGCGTCCGAGGCGCGTGCCGCGGTCCTCGAAAAAGCCGCCGATTCCAAGGCCAAGCTCGCAGAACGCCAAGCCGCGGTTTCTGGTGTCGAACGCGAGCGGGCCGCGCTCGTCGCATCGCTCGAATCCGATACACGCCGGGCCGAGCAACTCGCCGAACAACTCGCAACGATCGATCGCAAAAAGCAGGACGCCGCGACAGAACAGCAGCGGCTCGAATCCGAGCACACGGGCATGATCCGAGCCTGCGTGTCGCACGCGGGCAGTATTGATGAGCTTTCCGCGTCGCTTTCTGGTCTTGATACGCGGGCGTCGAGCCTCGCCGAGGGGCGGAGCGAGCTGGCCGAACGGGTCAGCGATCAGGATCAGCAGCGGGTTCGGCTGGATTCGCGCAGGCTAACGCTCGAAGAGATGGACGCAACGCGCGAGGGCTTCGGTGATGCGGTCAGGCAAGTCCTCGAAGCACGCGACACGGGCACCGGGTTTGCCGGCGTGCTCGGYGCTGTTGCGGATYTGATCGAAACRGAAACAGAAGCCGCCGAAGCGGTCGAAGCAGCGCTTGGGCAATCGCTCCAGTCGCTTGTGGTTCGTTCGCAGATGCACCTGCCAAGCGCAGCCGAATTGGCATCGCTCGCGGGCCGCGTGACATTTCTACCGATACAGCCTATCGGTATTGAGTCGCACAACTGTGGCACCCGCGCACCGATGGATGCGGTGCTCCAAGCAGGCAGGGTGACATCGGTCAGGCCGTTGGTCCGCCTTCGCGGCGATGCCCGCGAGCAACTCGGTGAAGCCGGCGAAGCACTTTTAGACCGCTTGCTGGGCAACACATACCTCGTTGACAACCTCGATGCGGCGACGATGCTCGCCGCGGGCGTGATCGGATCAGGCTCGCGGTTTGTCACCAAAGACGGCTCGGTGCTCGAAGCCGACGGCCGGGTCATCGCCGGGCCAAACTCGACCGAGACGGGCGGCCAAGGGCTGCTGCGAAGGCGCGCTGAACTCGAACACCTGCGCACAAACTTGGTCGAGATCGAAACCACTCTTGAAGCGAACAAGATCGAGCTTGCCAACACCGATGAGCAAGCCGCGGCTCTGAGCCAATCTCGCGCCGAGGTTCGCACAAAGCTCGCCGCGAGCGAACGCGACCTCGCCGCCTCGCATGCACGGTCGGAGCGCCTCGAATCTGAGCGCCAGCGTCACCAAGAATCGTTGCACTCGCTCTCGCAAGAGTCTGAGCAAGCCGCCGCGCGTCTGGACACACTCCGCCGCGAGGCCGACGACCTTCGTGACCGCTCAAACAAGCTCGACAATTTGCTGCTCGAACAACGCGCCGCCGCCGAGTCGCTTGATGCAGATGTCTCGCGTCTTCAAATCCGGGCTGAACAATCAGCAGAGCAAGTCACCGCGGCTCGTGTCGATGCGGGCGCCTTGCGTGAACAACTCACCGGCGCTCGCCGAGAGCTTGCACGGGCGGTTGAAGAATCCGAACAGACAAGCCGGCGCGTGCGTGAACTCGAAGAGCACGCCGAGCGTGCACGCGGCTCGATCGATCAGCACAAGCAAACAATCGCAGCCGCAGAAACCGAGCACGCCAGCGCACTTGAGCGGGCCGAGCTGCTCGTTGGGCAGATCCAAGAATCACAGGCGAAACTCAGCGAGGCTTCTTCGCATCTTGGCGCACTGACCGAGCATGTTTCGCGCGCACGCGACGAGGCGCAGCGGATCGAGCGCMWCKSSCRTKMGCTCGRWGKCRYRCKSSGMGMRRWCGASGYCAMRMKCGARMWMRCSRMSSRNCGCANGCTCRRMKRWSYMAGYSNCGATSTKSWSRCKKRRWWKGWSGRSKASYKCCYSRWCGTTTCCATCGGCGACATGCAGTTGCTCGACATCGAAGACGCGACACAGGAATGCGATTCGCTCCGCGCCGAGATCAAGAAACTCGGCAACGTCAACCTCGATTCGATCGACGAGGAAGGCCAGCTCGAAGGCAAGAACGAGACGCTCATCGCGCAGGTCGCCGACATGGACGAGGCCAAGGCCCGCCTAGCCGAGCTGATCGAGAAGCTCAATGTTGCAAGCCGCGAGCGCTTCGAGGAAACATTCACCGCGGTCCGCGACAACTTCGCCGGGCCCAACGGCATGTTCCGCAAGCTCTTTGGCGGGGGCAAGGCCGAGGTCAGGCTCATGCCGCTGGTCAAAGAGATCAACGGCGAGAAGGTGCTGACCGACGAGATCGACATGCTCGAGTCCGGCATCGAAGTCATCGCCCGCCCGCCCGGCAAGGAACCCCGCACGATCAACCAACTCTCGGGCGGCGAGAAAACGATGACCGCGGTTGCGCTCTTGCTCTCGATCTTTCAGACCAAGCCGAGTTGTTTCTGCATCCTTGATGAAGTCGATGCGGCGCTTGACGACTCCAATGTCGATCGCTACTGCAACGTCATCCGCACGTTCACCGATCGCTCACACTTCATCGTCATCACGCACAACAAACGCACCATGGCCGAGGCCGACCGGCTCTACGGCATCACGATGCAAGAACGGGGCGTGTCCAAACGCGTCACCGTCAAGGTCGATGATGTCCATGCCGACGGCTCACTCAAGAAGAACGCCGTGGTCGATGAGAAGCCAAAGCTCAAAGATGCGCTGGCGGGAATGCGTAAAGACGCTCCTGTACAGGAAGAAGCATCGGTCTGAATCACTCGGGCAGAATAACCTGCCCGACAAGATCTTTCAGCGCATCCACACGGTTGGTACGAAGCCATCGCGAAACGCCCTTGGTTATTTTTGACGGGATCTTTGGGTCTGCAAAGAGGGCCGACCCGATCTGAAACGCGCTCGCGCCGGCGAGGATCATTTCCGCGGCGACCGCTTCGGCGGCTGCGCCTGCCACCAGCAAGGCAACAACGACCTGCTGATCCTGTCCCAGCCCAAGGCCATCGAGGATATCCACTACGCCTATGCCAGGGCCGGCGCCGACATCGTCGAGACCAACACCTTCTCCTCCACGTCGATCGCGCAGGCCGACTACGGCATGGAGGACATGGTCTATGAGTTGAACCGCGATGGCGCGCGACTGGAAGGTCGGTGTCGTAACAGGCGGCCTGAGTGGTGCAGCCTACTGGATCGTCATGTGGGCAATGACCAAGGCGCCGATCGCATCCGTGGCCTCGCTGCGCGAGAGTTCGATCCTGTTTGCGATGCTGATCTCGGTCGTCGCGCTCGGCGAAAAGATGACGGTGTGGCGCTCGGCGGCCGCACTCTGCATTGTCGCCGGCGTCGTCGCCTTGAGACTGGGCTGAGCGCAAAAGCCGCGGATCTGAGAAGGGAATGCAGATCGCATTC
>NVSP01000107.1 GCA_002732755.1 Phycisphaera sp. | reverse complement strand
GACCAGCTTGTAGCCCATCGCCCGCTCGAAGTTGATGAACGGCGGCGCCCAGTAGGTCTTGTACTGAATCGCCTTGCGGAAATAGATCACACCATCGGCGGTGTACTTGGCCGCAGTGACCATCTTGGGTGTCGGGTCACTCTTCGCCCGGTCCGCCAGCGAGATCTCGTCCCAGATGATCAGACCGCGCTCGAAGTTGGCCAAGCCCAGCGTATTGTACAGCACCGCCATGCCGCGCGGAGAAAGCGGCTTGCCCTTGCGCGCCTGCTTTTCGATAGCGCGCGACTCCGAGAGCACGGTGTCGAGGGTCGCCTCCCGGTTGCGTCGGTTTCGTTCCTTGGCGCAAGGTCGAACCGGTTGATCGATGAGAAGGGCGACGAGCCGAGCTTCGAGACTGTGCTCCGCACGATGTACCAATCCGGCTATCGCGGCGATGTCTACCCGGCGCCGGGCCTCTGGTCCAAGGGCGAGGTCGGCGTGTTCGCAACATACCCGTTCCCAGACGGTGTCCAGCGCATGCGTGAAGGCAGCAGTTAATCTAGTCGTTATGAATATTGATCGGCTGATCGTATCTCTCGAATTATTTCCGCTGATGCTTGATGTTCGCATAGCGTCGCGGGGGACTGGTAGCTATTTGAAAGCTACAAGTATCTCGCGATCGGCATCCGGCGACCTGAGCCGAACGCGACGCTGGTGACCTTGAGGCCCACCGGCGTTTGCTTTCTTTTGTACTCGTTGAGCGCGATCAATCGCACGATGCGCTTGCATACCTCGGCATCAAAGCCGGTTTCTTCGGCGATCTTTGGCGCGAGTTGGTGTTCTTCGACATTTCTGCGGACAATCTCGTCGAGTACATCGTACGGCGGGAGCGAGTCCGAATCTCTTTGGCCCGGTGCGAGTTCGGCGCTGGGTGGCTTGGTGATGGTGTTCTCAGGAATCGGCGATGAATCGAATCCGAGTTCGGCGAAGCGTTCGTTGATATCGCGCGAGAGTTCGTAGACGAGGTTCTTTGGGACATCGCTGAGAACGCCGAGCCCGCCGTTCATGTCGCCGTARAGCGTGCAGTATCCGACMGCRAGTTCGCTTTTGTTGCCGGTGGTGAGCAGCAGCGCGCCGGTTCTGTTTGAGAGCGYCATGAGGACTGCGCCGCGGACGCGGGATTGCAGGTTTTCTTCGGTGAYATCGGGCAATTGTGCGCCGAGTTGGCGCATGTCCAGCGTGTCGAAGAGCGAGTTGAGCATGGACTCGTAGCCCGTGTAGGGCYCYTCGATCGGTGCAACGGCAAATGTGCATCCGAGGCGCGATGCCAGATCTTTGGCGTCGTCGATCGAGTGCTGCGATGAGTACTTGCCGGGCATGGCAATGCCGGTGATGTTCTCTTTGCCGATCGCTCGGCACGCGATGGCGGCGGTGAGCGCCGAGTCGATGCCGCCCGAAAGCCCCAGGCACGCTTTGGTGAACCCGGTCTTGCGCACATAGTCGCGGACACCCAGCGTGAGCGCATCAAGGACGCGGCTTGTGGGWGCTGCGGTGATTTGCCTCGAAACAGTGTTGAGACTATTCGTATCAACGATGAGCAGTTCATCGGTGAAGGCGGTGTTTGAGTGCGCGATGATCCCTTGGGTGTTGACGGCTAGTGCCGAGCCGTCGAAGATGAGCTCATCGTTGGCACCCAGTTGGTTGACAGCGAGGATCGGTATGTTGTGCTGTTTGGCGTGTTGCGCGAGGATGTGTTTGTGGGTTTCGTGTTTACCAAGGACGAAAGGACTCGCCGACGGGTTGATGATGATCTCTGCACCGGCGGCAACGAGTTCTGCGACGGGGTCGGCGTCCTCGGCGTAGCGATCGCTCCGCCCGACATCTATGCCGCGCCAGAGGTCTTCGCAGATCGAAAGCCCGATGCGGGTGCCGTTGACTTCGATTACGGTGGGGGAGTTGCCCGCGGTAAAGTATCGGTCTTCATCAAAGACATCGTATGTGGGTAGAAGTCGTTTGTCGTAGTATGCGATAAGCTCGCCGTCGTGATAGGCGACGAGCGAGTTGGCTAGCCCGGCTCTGGTGCCGGCGACCGGCAGAGGCAGGCCGAAGACGAGGACGATGCCGGCGCTGCATGTTTCGCCGAGTGTTTTTGCTTGGGCTGCGCAGTGTTTGATGAACGCGGGAGTGAGGAGGAGGTCTTTGGGCGGGTAGCCGCAGAGCGCGAGTTCGGGGAAGACAACCATCTTGGCGCCGCGAGCGAGTGCTTGCTCGGTGCGTTGAGCGATGAGCGTTGCGTTGCCGGTGAGGTCACCGACGGTCGGGTTCAGGTTAGCCAGTGCGATTTTCATCGGCGGATGATAGGTCGCCGGTTCCTCGTATCAGGCGATCCGGGCGGAGCCAGGCGATGCCGACGGCGGCGAGCGCGGTGTTGGCCAGGAGTTCCGCCCCGGTCACGACGACCACGATAAGCAGGAGCTGATTGAGGTCGAATTGGCCGAACCACTCGAGGATTTCGGCTGCGCCTCTCTCGCGGGCGCCGAGCGCGCCGATGGGGCTGACGATGCCGATGAAGAAGTACGCGACGCTGCCAACGAGCGATTGGTCTGCGGGCATGGGGCTGCCGACGATCCGGCTTGCGATAAAGAAGCGTGCTGCTATCGACGCGATGTAAGCAACGCGTAGCCCGATCGCGGCAAGCGTGTTTTTGAAATCAGCAAGCATCGCAAGGCCCTCGTCGAGGAGGGAGAAGGTTTCGGAATGCGTAATTTTTGTTATCAGTCCGATGGGCTGGCGTTTGGCACACGACTGGATGAGCCGAAGCCCGCGTTGACCGCTGAATGCGTGTGCAGAGATTGAAAGCGCGGCTGCTGACAGCACCAACGAGACAGCGAGCAGCCCGAACCAGAGCAGGTCGATCTCTGGTCTCCACGCGGCGAGCAGGAGCACGGGCGTAACCGAGGCGATCAGCACAGCACCGACGGCTGCGAACCAAGGGCCGATGATTGCCAGCGGCACGCCGTCGCGTTTGCGGTKGATCGCTATCCGAGCCATGACGCTCAGCTTGAATGGGAGAAGGCTTAGGAATGTTGCTAGCGCATTGGTTGCAAGCATTCCAGAAAGCTGAATTCTGCGCACAGGGCGGAGGACGAGCCAGATGGCCAGGCCATCGAGTATGACGCCCAATCCAGAGAGCAGGATCAGCGAGATCATGAGTGAGGGCGGCGCATCGCCAAGCTTGCTGAGCGCGTCTCGGTTGTCTCCGCTGAAGGCGATCTTGCCGCACCACGCGAGCAGGGCAAGCCCGATGAGAAAGCCGATGAGCTGGAGCGCGAGAATGAGAGCGCGGTGCTTTGGCTTTGGTGTGCTGTGTGCAGGGTCTTTGGTCATGGGAGCTCGAAAATCAGATGCGGGGCGTGCTTACTCCTGTATATCGGCACAGCGGTCGTTGCGAGCCACTCCGAAATTGTTTGCGGGTCGAGTAGCGGGTCGGCCCAGTCGCTTCTTTGGAGACNCGAAAGTTCGCCGAGGTCAACAAAGACATGCGTGATGCCAAGGTCGGCAAGGCCRGCGGYCCAGCGCGGTGGATCGTCGGGGTATTCGTTCATGAGCTTGGCGATCGGCGAGGTGTCCCATGTTGTGGTGTAGATGAGATCGCGGGTGATATAGAGCGGTGTGGCGCTGCCGACGAGCAGAACCTTGGCATCTATTGGAAGCTGTGAGTTGATGAATTGAACGACATGAAGTTCGCTCGGCGATTCGAAGTCGGCGAGCGGTGTTGTAAACTGCGAGGCTCCAAAGACCATCGTGGCGTTTGGGCCGCCGGTGTTCTTGGCTTGGGAAGAGAACACGAGCGAGGTTGCGATCGTCGGGACAAGTACCGCGATGAATCCCAGGCCCGTTGCGGCCTTGTGTGTGAATCGTTCGCCGATCATTGCGATTGCAAGAGCGATGGCGCACGCCATTGGCACGAGCATCGGTATAAGAAATCTGCTCTGGACATGTGTCAGCGTGAGCCATGCGAAAAGTTGCAGCAACAGAACAATGGCGAGAGGGATCGCAAGTCTGCGGATGCCTTGGCGCGCCGCCAGAACAGCAAGTGCAACGATGGTCATCGGCAGCAGCAGGGACCATTGCCGGTGCATGAGGCCGCGATGGATCAGGGTGTGCGAACTGGCGGCAGGGTCGGTTGGATCTGGCAAGGCGAGCAGGCGGAACGCATCGAAGAATGAACCATCGAACGAGTGGGCGGCTGCGTAGCGCTGGACTTGCGGGGCGGACCAGTGCGCAGAGCCGAAAACGCTGGAAAGCTGCGGAAAGACAGGGTTTTGACCGGCGAGAAAGTTTCTGATAAGCCACGGCGCGAGCATGAGAAGCCCACCGACGCACGCGGCGCATGTCAGCGTGAACCAGAATCGGCGCGGTGATGTCCAGACGAGCGCAAGGCCGATCGCGGGAGCAACGAAGATGAGTGCGGTTGGTTTGCAGCCGCACGCCGCGCCGACCAGGATTCCCGCGATGAGGCCTCGTCTTGCGGGGCTGAGTTTGTGCTCAAAAACAACGACAGCCGCGGCGGCGAAGAACGCGATCACGCCCATCTCGTTGTACGCCATCGAACCCGTAACCACCGACCACGGCGTTGCGAGAACGATTGCGCCCGCGATCGCGCCGCCGATGGTCGAGAGCTTTGTTGAGAGACCGGTGCGTTGGCACATCGCAGAGCACGCCGAGGCTGTGAGCACGCCAGCGACTACTGTGATCCATGCGTGGAGGAGTTGGCAAGCGATGAGTACATCACCAGTAACCATGCCGGCGTGTTTGGTCCCTGCGCCCATAGCGATAGCGGTGTGGGTAAATGCTGATTCCATGTAACTTGGAAGGAATGAATACACATTGTGTTCGACGGGCCAGATTCTGCCCATCGCGATCCAGTCGCGCGGCAATTGCAGGTGATAGCTGAGCACATCGTAGCCGCGAAATTCGCTCGCCCAGAGCCAGCCTGGGGGGCTGCACGCGGCGGCAAAGAGAACTCCGATCGCGGGCACTGCTCCAAGCCAGGGCAAGCTCGGCGAGAGGTTGTGCAGTTCTGCTTTGTGTTTGACGAGTCGATGCGCAAGCAGCGAAGCGCCGATGATCGGGACGGCCAACGCGATCGGCTGGACAAAGAGCAGCCCGGCCATGCCTAGGAGTTGCGTCAGCGTGAGCATCGCGGCAAGCCCCAGCCCGGTGCGTATGGCCCAGATGCGGTCGGCGCCGGGCGCGATGAAAAGTTGGAGCGGGATGCCAAGGCCGATCGCGCCGAGAAGATAGAGCAAAGGAAAGATTGATGCGGTGAGCACGAGATACAGCGCGGTGGCTATCGCGGCGGCCCCGCCCGCATCACCGATATTTGCCGCCCAGACGACGGCTATCAGGCACCCCGCGGCTAGGAGCATCGGCATCAACCGCCGGCTTGTGCCGGTTGCCGGATTGGAGGTTTGCAATGGCATCGGCAGAGTGTAAGCGACGCGTGGGCCGGGGCTGACATACGATTGGGTCATGGACCTCGAACCAATCCCAGAAATCGAACCCGGGCAGGATATCCCCGCGATCTTTGAGCCGTTGTGCGCGGTGTTTCGCCGTCGGCTCAAGTCCGACGGCCAGAAGTACACGCCCGAGCGTGCCCGGGTGCTCGACTCGGTGATCCGCATGGAGGGTGCGTTCGAGGCCGAGCAACTCGTCGCGGATCTACGCGAATCGGGCTACCGCGTCAGCAAGGCGACGATCTATCGCACGATCAAGCTCATGCAAGACGCCGGCATCGTCCAGCGCGTACTTGGAGGCGACGATGTGCCACGCTTTCAGATGATTTACGGTGCCAAACCAGACGACACCATCGTACGCGTGGACAACGACGAGATCATTAGCATTGATATTCCAGAACTCATCGAACTGCGCGACAAGATATGCGCCAAGTATGGGCTGACACCGTCGAGCCATCGGTTCCAGATCTTTGCAACGGGCGAAAAAAAGTCGTGAGACTATCCGAGCTCGTCGAAATCTGAATCTTCAATGTCGCGTGAGAGCGAGACGCTGCCCGAGAGCCATTGATACAGATCAGAAAGCCGGGCGCGCTCGTTGGCAAAGGGCCAGGTGGGGCTTGAGTGCGGCACCTCTATCCCCGTGACGGGGCAGAGTGTTGCCTGTCGGACTTTGGGCGGTGTTGCGAGCGCGAGCATGCCGGGGCGGTTGTTCCATGATTTTGGTGTTTCGATGTCGAGCCTGCGAGAGGTTTCGCCGAGTTGTGTGATGCTTACGACGGCGGTTGTTTTTKGGAGCGCATCTTCGATGCGATGKGGCCACTCGATGAAGACGATCGCCGAGCCGTCGATGATGCGTTCAAAGCCGATGGAGTCAAGGTCGTCCGTACCACTGAGCCGGTACGCATCGACATGCACAACCAGCGGCTTGCCTGGTTCTTCGTATTCGTTGGCGATGACATAGGTCGGGCTTGAAACCTTGGATGGGTCCATGCCCAGGCCGGCGACGACAGCGCGCACCAGCGTGGTTTTGCCCGCGCCGAGTTCGCCGCGCAGGCCGATAACATCGCCGGGCCGAAGCACCGCAGCGAGCTGCGCGCCGATGTGGCCCGTGGCTTCGGGGGATTGGCTTGTGATCGAGGCTTTCATTGGTGTATTCTTAGCACCCTAGTGCTCCCAGCCGAGGTCGTCGGCGATATGGCGTTTGCCATTGAGATCAACGATCACCGCACCCGCGTCTTCTTGCTTCCGCACGACACCGATCGGCCCCAAGAGATCGGGCATCTTATCGGCAAGACTTATTCCAACAATCAGCAGCTCGTAGTCTTCACCCTCGCCCACGGCTTGCTTCCAATCCAAAACGCCCTCGTGCATCGGCAGCTTTGCCGCGTCGATCTCAAGCGTCACGCCGGACGCCGATCCGATCCGCGCCGCGTCCCTGCCGAGGCCGTCGGAGATATCAATCATCGCATGGACTCGTTCGCACATTGCGGCGTGTTTCCCAATTTCTATCTTTGGTTCGAATGTGAGGTGTCGTCCAGATTCAAATGAACCGCCGATCGAGCCGGTGAGCCAGATCTCATCGCCGACTTGGGCACCGCTGCGGAGCTTGGGCGTGGCACCGTTTTCCATCCTGCCACAAACCGTCACGGTCAGGCTTATCGGTCCCGGTCCGCTTGCGATGTCGCCGCCGATCAGCGGGCAACCCCAGTGCATGGCCCATCGGCTCATGGCCTCGAAGAGTTCGTCGCCGTGTTTGAAATCGCTCGGCAAGATCCCGGTCGCCATGGCCCATGTCGGTGCGCCGCCCATCGCCGCGATGTCACTGACCGATCGYGCGATCGCCTTGCGCGCGACGAGGTCAAGGTCTGTTCCCGGTGTGTAGTGCCGACCCTCGACGAGTTGGTCCACCGTCAAGAGCAGCACATCCCCGCCGGGCGTGCGCACCACCGCCGCATCATCGCCCGGGCCGACGACAAGCTCCGCCCCGCTCAGGCAAATCCCCCGGCTCCGCTGCTCGATCAGGTTCAACAACTCCGACTCGTTCATGACCTATCCTTGGTGCTCATCACACAATCGTATCGGAGCACGGGCATGGCGGGCGCACAAGTCAAGGCGGATCTTTGGATCAACGAATACATCAGCCCGTGGGACATCTACCAGCACGGCATCACCGACCTGCTCTGGGCCGCAAAAACTAGGTGGCAGGACGCACAAATCGTCAAGACCGGCGTCTACGGCACAGCCCTCGTCCTCGACGGCAAGTGGCAATCATGCACCGGCGATGAGTTCCTCTACCACGAGCCGCTGGTTCAGCCCGCGTGTGTCATGCTCGCCGCCAAGGGGCACGCCCCGAAGACGATTCTCATTCTCGGCGGCGGCGAGGGCGCAACCTCACGCGAAGCGCTCCGCTGGTCAACCGTTGAGCGCGTKACGATGGTTGATATCGACGGCGAAGTTGHCGATGCGTGCAAAGAACACCTCGCCGACATGCACCGCGGCGCGTTCGACGACCCACGCCACGATCTCATCATCGGCGATGCRCTYGAMTACATCAAAGACCCGACGARCGCGCCAGATGGCGGCTGGGATCTGATTATCAGCGACCTCTCCGACCCTATCGAAGACGGCCCCTCGTTCCCGCTCTTCACCAAAGAGTACTTCGATGATCTCAAGAACATCCTGGCCCCGCACGGTTTACTCGTCGTCCAGTCCGGCCCCGTCAGCCCGCCCGAACTCTTCCGCCACGCACGCTTGGCAAGCACACTCCGTAGCGTGTTCAAGAACATCGCGAGCATCGTAAGCGATGTCCCAACCTACCCCGGGCCGTGGAGCTTTATTGTGGCGAGCGATGACACGATCGAGATCCCATCGCCCGCCAAGACCGATGAACTGCTCAAAGCCACCACCGATGATTCCAAGTCCGGCCCGCTCAAGATGTTCGACGGCCAGGCACTCATTGGCTTGATGAACCTTCCCAAGCACCTGCGCGAAGCGATCGAGACGGAGACGGAGGTGTACACGATGGCCAAGCCGCCGGTCTTCTTTGGGAGTGGGGCGGCTAGAGAGGCATGAACTCGTCGATCTCGCCCGTGCTGTACGCCTCGTGGATCTCTTTCTGAGCGATCACTCGGAACCATCGGCTGCGGAGGTTGTGGTATTCATATTCTGTGCCGCACTCCGGGCAGTTGCCTTCTGCCGGACACGAGTCAAGCGGATACAGGCACCGGTCGCAGACGAGGTAGT
>NVSP01000106.1 GCA_002732755.1 Phycisphaera sp. | reverse complement strand
TCCGCGAGCGAGCGCTGGATCAGCGCTTCTGAGCGTGAGTCGAGGTTGCTGGTGGCTTCATCAAGAATCAGCAGTACCGGGTCCGCCAGAATCGCCCGTGCGATGGCGAGGCGTTGCTTTTGTCCGCCAGAGAGCCGCACGCCCCGCTCGCCGATGAGCGTGCGGTAGCCCCTTTCCATCTCCTCGATAAACTCGTGCGCGTTGGCGAGTGTTGCTGCTCTCGTGATCTCTTCATCGCTCGCATCGCGGTTGGCGTAGGCGATGTTCTGCGCGATGGTGCCATCAAAGAGAAACACATCCTGCTCGACGATGCCCAGCAAGCCCCGGTAGCTGTCTACATCAATGTCAGCGAGGTCTGTGCCATCAAAGCGGATCGTCCCCTCGGTCGGGTCGTAGAACCGTGCGATCAGGTTGCACAGCGTCGTCTTGCCCGCGCCAGATGGGCCGACAAGCGCCAGCGTCTTGCCCGGCTCGATCGTCAGCGAGAGATCCCGAATCACCCGCACCGGCGCTTCGTCGGGTTCGTTGGCCCCCGAATCGCTCTTGGCTTTGGGATAGGCAAAGCTGATGGCATCGATCTCGATCAGCCCGCGGGCCTTGGATTTGTCGAGGCTAACGCCCCCGCGTTTGCCGCCAAACTCCAACGGCTCGGCGAGCAGATCCAGCGTTTTGTCCAGCGCCGAGAGGTTGTTCTGCACAGTCGTGGCGCTCGAGRCGAGCGCTTCGAGCGGGCCAAGCAGCATGACGACATAGGTGACAAACATAATCACATCGCCCGGCGTGAGTTTGCCGGAGATGACCTGCGACCCGCCATAGACGAGCACACCGGTCGTTGCGACGGGGATCAGGAGCGCCCACGCGATCTCGATGCTTCGCGACCACCACCACGCCATGATCTCTTTGCGGACCATGAAGTGGTTGGCGCCGACAAAGCGCTGCCCCTCGCCGCGCCAGCGTGAGAAGCCTCGGACGATGCGCATCCCGCCGAAGACTTCGGTGGAGTGCCCATCGATGTTGGTGCGTGAGACGCGGATATCTCGGTAGATGGGGCGGATGCGGCCGATCCATGTTTTGTGCGTAATCCAAATAGCAGGGATCATCAGGAGCGAGCCGACGAGCAGCTTCCAATCGACGAACGCGAGGACGCCAAGCGTGATGGCGATCTGCGTGACCGCGCGCCACGGGTTGTAGATAAGGCTAAAGACGAGTTCGCCCACGCCGCCCGCGTCTTCACGGAGGATCGAAGCGATCCCGCCGGACTTGAGCGCGTGGACGCGTTCGAGCGGCAGGCGCACCGCGTGGTCAAAGAGCCGCCTGCGAAACGAGACTTGCAGCCGTTTGGTGATGCGCGTCGCCTGCCAGCGCCCCCACATCGAGATCAGGACCGATGCCCCGGTCAAGACGATCATGGCGGCCCCGATGAGCCAGAGCATCGCCATCCGGTCCGCCAAGCCGTCGGCGTGCCTGGGGATCCAGATGTGCTGCGCCAGCGCTTCGGGTCCCGGGACATCCGCCCAGATAAAGTCCAAGACGATCTTGGTCGAGATGGGCAGGACCATCCCGATGATGGTCGAGATGCTGAGTGTGACCAGCGCCAGGGTGAGCTTGGTATGGTGGCCCCGGCTAAGGCCCCAGAACGCGCCAAGTACCTCTTTCATGGTGCGTGTACGCTGGTGCTTTGGTTTCGTGTCGGTTGCGTTGGAGTCGAGCGCCGAGGCGTCGCCGCTCTTTGAGCGTTGGGCGCGTTTGGCCTTGTACACATCAAAGCGGCGGCCGCTGGTCTTGCCGGGTTGGGCCTCGTGGCTTTCGTTCATGGCGAGCGGATGCTAGGCTCTGGCGGCTGGACCACTCGTTCCAGACGCGTATGTCGCTTGAAAGGACACCCCATGTCGATGTTCCAGAGTCGGGTCGCGCTGCACTGGAGGATCCTTGCGGGTTTGCTGCTGGGCGTGGTTGCGGGGCTGCTCATCAATTCGTTCTGGACGAGCGAGACCTGGGCGGCGATGGGTGTCAACGACGCGAAGGTCTTTCTTGAGAGTGGGCAGGCCAATGTTGCCGGCGACTTCGCCGGCGGGGTGAACGAGTACGCCGACTTTACAGCCAAGGCGGCACGGTTCGTGCGACACGCCAACGAGTTCGTCGGCGACCTCTTCATGCGCGGGCTCAAGTTCATCGCGGTCCCGATCGTGCTCTTTAGCCTGGCCGCCGGGGTGGCGAGCCTCAACGACACCGCAAAGCTGGGGCGCATCGGTGGCAAAACGATCGGCGCGTACCTGATTACAACCGCGGTTGCGATCAGTATCGGCTTGCTCGCTGCGAACATCGTCAAGCCGGGCAAGTATGTGCCCGAGGAGACCCGCAACATCCTCGCGGCAGAATACAAGGAAACCGCAGACTCAAAGGTTGATAGCGCCAATGTAGAAATCGAGAAATCGACATGGGATATCGCGCTGGATATCTTCCCGGCAAACCCGTTCGCGTCGATGGCAGAGGGCAAGACGCTACAGGTCGTTGTGCTCGGTTTGCTTATTGGCCTGGCGCTGACGCTGATGCCGGCCAAGGAATCTGAGCCGCTGGTGCAGCTCTTTCAGGGCATGACGGGCATCGTGATCAAGGTCGTGGAGATGATCTTGGTCTTTGCGCCCATCGCGGTCTTTGCGCTGATCGTGACCGTGGTTGCGGACCTGGGCATGGAAGTCTTGCGGTCGCTCGTGGTGTACTGCCTAACCGTCATCGGCGGGCTGGCGATCATGATGTTTGGTGTCTATCCATTTGTTGTGCGCGTGCTGACACCGATCAAGTATGGCCGGTTTTTCAAGGCGATCAGCCCCGCGCAGTTGCTCGCGTTCAGTTCCGCAAGCTCCGGCGCAACCATGCCCGTGACGATGGAGTGCGTCGAAAAACGACTGGGCGTGTCTGAAGATGTGACAAGCTTTGTCATCCCCGTCGGCGCGACGATCAACATGGACGGCACAGCTCTGTATCAGGGTGTCGCAGCGGTCTTCATCGCACAGATGTACAACATCGATCTGTCGCTCATGCAGCAACTGACGATTGTCTTGACCGCGACGCTCGCGTCGATAGGGACGGCTGCTGTTCCGGGCGTTGGGATCGTGATGCTCGTGATCGTGCTCGAGTCCGTGGGCATCCCGGTCGAGGGCATCGCGGTGATCTTGGGTGTGGACCGGATTCTGGACATGTGCCGAACCTCGTGTAATGTCACCGGCGACTGCATGGTCGCGGCGATCGTTGGTTCGACCGAGCGAGAACTGCGGACCCCGGCAGAGATCGCAGCGGACCTAGCGCATCCGCTCGACGAACACCCGCCGGAACGAAGCTGATTTTCATCCCGTGGGGGTGGCGTCCCGCCGCCCTTTTGGTTTGGGCCTTTGGGTTTGCGCACAAAAAAGGGCGACAAGATGCCGCCCATACAAATCAGAAACAGTTGAATTAGGCAGTAGCGGCGGCGAGGTCTTCGTGGATAGCCATGACCCGCTCGAACATCACCCGGCCCGCCTTGACCATGTGGTCTTTCTCTTCAGATGAGAACTCTTGGGCGTCGAGGATGGTCTTGAATTTTTCCCAGAGCGCACGCTGGTTGTTGCCGTAAGGGTCCATCGACCGCAGCCCATCGTCTCCTTCGATGCCCCACGCGGCGCGGAGCTTTTTGGCGACATAGCTGTTGCCGTTGTTGGCACCCTCGCGGACATAGTGAAGCCCGAGCAGCGTGAGGTGGTCGTTGCTGGCGGCATCCTCGATGGTCTTGCACATGGCGACCACGCCGGGCGTGGGCTGGCAGTCGTCGGCGATGCCAAAGTGGGCCAGGTCCTGATCGAAGTAGGGGCCTTGGAACTGGATATCGTCGACGAGGGCCATGAGGTAGGGATTGTCGGCTCGGCGTTTGAGGATGGCGGTGTCCAGAGCTTTGTTCCAGATCGCGTCCTGCTGGAGCATCTGGCAGTATTCGTCCTTGGTCATCAAGCCGCTGACCATCCGGCTCGGCACTTTGGCGTGCTCGGCCTTGTCGTGGAGGTCTGCGCAGCCCTCTTTCATCATCTGGCTCATGGTGCGGTCGTTGGTATTCATGGTCACTCCTTCGTATGTGCTGGTACGGGATCATCGCAGGCTGGGCGGCTTCGTCAAGCGGGCGGCGATCCAATTGAGAATAAATCTCAATAAGATTCGGTTCGGGGTTTCGCCATCGTGACGGCGAAGCGCCGACACCGGAATCGGTGGAGAACCGACAGCTTTGAGCGCAAAGACTGCGAGTTACACAGAAACCCGGATTGCCAGCGGGTTCTTTGCCGGTATGCTCCTAGCCAAGAGCCTGCATTGCCGATCACCGAGATCCGCATAGCAAGCAAGGCCGCACCGGACGCGGCCGCGACGGGCAGACTCCGCAACGAGGCGGAAGAACAAGAGACCAGTTCAGCGCTGAACAGGTCCCTTGCCCGGGTGGCACAAGAAA
This sequence comes from Phycisphaera sp., assembly GCA_002732755.1. GTDB lineage: Bacteria > Planctomycetota > Phycisphaerae > Phycisphaerales > UBA1924. Next base: position 4,310 of record NVSP01000106.1, on the reverse strand, counting down.
CAAGAAAAATTGAGCCGACCCGGGTGGGTTGGCGCACACGCTGGCGGAGGCCAAGCGTGAGMATACGTCTCAGGGAGGACGAACAACATGCTGTATTCACTTTCACGATACGGGCTGCTACTGGCAGCGGTTTTTATGTCTTGGCTTAGCTTTGGAGCGCAGGCCCAGCCGACGCTCCAGCAGTTCAAGGCTTGGCTTATCTGTTACGGCAACAACGATATCTGCGCCGACTACAACTACGACGGCGTGCTCACGCCACGCGACTTCAGTGCATTCCTGACCAACTACGACACCCCGCCCGGGACCGATGGCTGGACCCAACTTGCACCCAGTGCCGAATCGGTCGTCATCTATGTATCGAGTGCAATGGGCAACGACTCGAACGATGGGCGATCGGTCGGCAGGCCGGTCRAAACGATCGCTCGGGCCTACGCCCTCATCCGCGACGGCAAGCCCGACTGGGTTAGGCTCCGCAGGGGCGACACTTTCTTTGAGTCGCTCCCCAACTGGAAGAAGTCGGGCATGTCAAAGGCCAAGCCGATGGTCATCACGACCTATGGCACGACTAACGCCCGGGCAAAGATCTACACCGGATCTTCAAAGGGCATGAGGGCGACCGGCCCTGAAATGCGCAAGCACCTGCGGTTTGTGGGTCTTGAGTTTCGGCCTCAGACCAGAACGCGCAACGACGCGCCCGGCGGGATCGAGTTCATCTGTCCGCACCGGGACATCCTGATCGAGGATTGTTTGATCGCCGGCTACGCCAACAACCTCCAGTTTCAGGGCACCCCGGATGGGCGAGGTTCTGATGTGCGCATCCGCCGGAGCGTGATTATCGACTCGTGGGCGGTCAGTCAGCACTCGCAGGGGCTGTACGCGACACGGGTCGATGGGCTGCTGATCGAGGAGTGCGTCTTCGACCGCAACGGCTGGAATCCGAGCGTTTCGGGCGCCGACCCCACGATCTTCAACCACAACATCTACATCCAGACCAGTTGCTCCAAGCTCAATGTTCGCGACAATATTATCTCGGAAGCGTCGAGCCACGGCGTTCAGGCTAGGCCCGGGGGCAACATCACCGGAAACCTGTTCTACCGCAACTCGATCTCCTTGCTGCTTGGCAACGAGGAGATGCAGACATCAGGGATAATCCAAGGCAATGTGATTCTAGAGGGCAAGGATATCTCGCCGAACCTTCGACGGGGCATGGGCATCCATATCCAGAACACAGACCGCGCCAAGATCCGCCATAACCTGATCCTTCGCAACGGCACAGACACGGGCCTGAGCGAGGCGATCGCGATCATCGGCGATGCCAACAAACCAGTCTCAAACTTGATGRTCGAACACAACACCATYTACAACTGGCTCAACAACGTCATGATCGARAACCMRRGSRTCGASAACATGACCTTCCGGTACAATGTTGTCTACGACAGCGCCAACGAGCGGCCCGCGRTTCGCCACATCAACGAGAGCACGCTGGACAACATCGTCGCGTACAACAACACCTACCATATCGGCGGCACCTCGAGATGGTTCCGCGCACGCAACACCTACTACACACTCCCACAGTGGCTTGCTGTCTCGACAGAAACCAGCCCGATCAGCATCAACGGGCGGTCGTTTACCGATTCGAGCCGGASGATGACCCGCTACGCCCAGTACCAGCTCTTGCCACCAAACGCCAGCCTTGTGATGAACCGGGCACGGGCGCAGAACAGGCTCAACTGGGACGCGGCGTACACCGCCAAGGAGATGGTCAGCTTCTTCAAGACCGGCTACACGCTCGAGAACTGACCGGCTCTGGTCACAACAAGCGACACAAAGAAAGCCCCGCACCGGTTCGTCCGGTGCGGGGCTGTTTCGTAGCAAGAATTATCCGAAGGAGGATTACCGGCGACGGCGCGAAGCGGCAAGCCCACCCAGGCCAAGCAGCGCGAGTGCCGAGGGTGCGGGGACAGCGAAGAGTGAGCTTGCATCCACATTGTCGAGTAGGACAGTTCGCCCGGTGCCGTCGAGGTTGACCTCAACAATCCGGCCGTCGAAGTTGCCTGAGTCGATGTTGCGTTCGATGTAGTTGAGTTTGCCGGTGAACTCGTTGAAGATGATCGAGTAGGGCTGGTGGCGGATACCCGTGTTGGCGCTGTCCAACTCGACATCGAGGTCGAGGATTTTGGAGATGCTGACATAGTCGCCGTTGCTGTCGAGTTGAATTTCATAGAGCGAGCGAGTGCGTTCTTCGACGATATAGAGGTTGCCGTTGTCCGCCGATGCGATACCGCGAATCAGCGAGAGCGTTCTGTCAAGTCCTGTGATCGATGCTGAAAGGTCGATGAGTGGTGTGTATGAGACAACTGTCGGGTCGGCAGGGTTGTTCATGACAAGTCTGCTGATGACACTGGCTTCGCGGTCTTGGCCCGGTTGGAGTGTTGGGTCGTCATCGATGCCGCCGTTGGCCGCACCGATGTAGAAGTTGCCGGTACGCAGGCGATCCGAACGAACGACATTATACGCGTTGTCGCGTGGGCGTGGGTCGTTAAAGGACGGCTCGGCTACGACAACCGAGATATTGGTAGGATTCGAGAGATCGACACCCAGAATGCCTTCTTCTCGAAGGGGCAGTCCTTGGAACGAGCCGGGGTTGTTTGCAAAGAGCAGATTGTTTGTGACAGAGTCGTACGCCATGCCCTCGACATTCTGAACAGGATCGCTTGCAACGAGCGTAGAAACAGTTCTCAGCCCAGGGTTGAACATGTTGTCGACCTGGATAATCGAAGCAGTCGATGGATTTTGTGGTGGCAGCGGGGAGTTGGCAAAGTAGAACTCTCCGGTTGGTCCTTGGGCGATACCGCCGAGGAGTCTGTTTGTAGAGATTGGGCCTGGCGCGAATGTAACGAGTGTGCTGGGCGTGAGGTTCGAGTAGTCCAAGAGTTGGATTGTGTCCGAGCCGCCGTTGGTATCGTTTGTGGTAAACAAAATATCGCCGAGGCCTTGCGCGCTGGCGGTTGTGGCGGTACCCGCGATGGCGAGCATGAGTACTGTTTTACGGATCATTTCTTCTGTCTCCCTGTGTTTTCCGCCCGACCGATGCCGAGGCGGGTGTGTAATGCTTGGCCCTGTCATGGTGACGGACGGGGCCGGTGTGCTTTCGATCTACTTAGTCTACTAAGGTCTCCCGCTGAGTTCGAGAGTCTTTTGACATTTCCAGATTCGTTGCCCGATGGCTCAGGGTTTCAGGACCTCGGTGATTTCCTTGATCCAAGCCCTGAGCCTCGCCTTTTCGATTGACTCGGTGGGCATCAAGGCTAGACTCGGCCCGTGAGGGCTTGTAGCTCAGTTGGTAGAGCGCACCCCTGATAAGGGTGAGGTCACAGGTTCAAGTCCTGTCAGGCCCATTAAAAATACCCACGAGGTCGAGGGCGGCTTGGCATTCCAAGGCACGGGATCCTCCTTTCTGGTCCAATACAGCGCATGGCGAGGCCTACTCACAGCTTCTGGTCCGATTTTCGACTCTTCTTTGTCAGAGGATTGGCCGTCCTTCTGCCCTCGATCGTCACGCTCTGGCTTTTGTTTCAAGCGTTCTTATTCCTCTACAACAATGTCGCGGCGCCTATCAACGCCGGCATCCGGCTTGCGATTGTCGAGGTGACGCCTCGGGTTTTGAGCGAGGCGAACCTGCCCGATTGGTTTAGGGTCACCAGCACCGAGATCGAAGAATTCAAGGCCAGCACAGCAGACCCGCTGCTCCGTAATACTGAGGAGCCCAAACTGCGGACGGTGGTCAGGACGCAGAAGCTCGAGAGTTTCTGGGAGACATGGGCCTTTGGTGTGCTCGAATTGACCGGATTATTTGTGGCGATCGTGCTGCTGWATCTGGGTGGCAGGTTGCTTGGCAGCTTTGTTGGCAAGTACTTCTTTGGTCAAGTAGAAGGCCTGCTTCGGGCGATCCCCGGGTTTAAGCAGGTCTATCCGCATGTCAAGCAACTGATCGACCTGATCATGGGCGACAGCAAGATGGCGTTTCGACGCGTGGTGTTGGTCGAGTACATCCTGCAACGGCGCAGCGAAGGCGCCGGCCTGCAAGAGGCGGCCATCGACGCGGGCCGGATGCGCATGCGCCCGGTGCTGATGACGGCGCTCACCGACGTGATCGGCTTCTTGCCCATGGCCGTAGCCGTGACGGCGGGTGCAGAGGTTCAGCGCCCCCTGGCCACGGTGGTCATCGGCGGTCTGGCCGGGTCGTTCTTCCTCACGCTGCTGGTGATCCCCAGCCTCTCCCAGTGGTTCGTGGATCGGCGCGAGGGAGG
>NVSP01000105.1 GCA_002732755.1 Phycisphaera sp. | reverse complement strand
TGCCGGGTTGGTCAGCGGGCCGAGCAGGTTGAAAGCGGTCGGCACGCCGAGCGACTTGCGCGGCCCGGCGGCAAATCGCATCGCGGGATGATGATGGATCGCAAAGCAAAAACAAAGCCCGATCTCATCAAGGCATCGCGCCTGAACTTTGGGGCTTGCGTTGACATTGATCCCGAGTTGTTCGAGGACTTCCGAGGAGCCGCGTTTGGTTCGGCTTTTGCTGCCGTGCTTGGCGACACGGACGCGTGAGGACTCGGCGCCGGGGTTTGGCTTTGCTGCCGCCGCGACGATCGCCGCCGCGGTTGAGACATTGAAAGCCTTTGGTGTGCCGCCCGTGCCGCAGGTGTCGATGAGGGTCTCGCCAGCCGGGCAGGTGTAGGGGACATTCTCGACATTGGCCCGCATGGCCCGAGCGCCGCCGACGAGTTCCTCGACCGTGGCTCCCCGCACTTCGATCAGCGCCAAGACAGCCCCGATCTGGGCATCGTCGAGCTTGCCGCCGAGGAGGTCCAGAAAGACCGCCTCGGCCTCGGAATCGTTGAGCGTGTCGCCCGTTGCCAGTCGTGTGATCAGTTCCATGACATATACCGTAGCGGCTGGCGAACCAATGGGCCTCCGGGCCGATATATACTGTTGGTGATGGCAAATGTAAGTGGGACAGGCCGGGCTTCGGGTGCTGTGATGGCGAAGGTGGCCGCTGCGCGCCGCCGGATCGGGCTGTCACTGTTTGTAGCTCGCCTTGGCCCAAGCTTGCTCATCGCCGGCATCGTCGCAGCGGGCTTGGTCATCTTGGTCAAAGTCTTTGCGCACAGGATTGGCTTCACCAATGTTCTGCCCGTCGTCTGGGTCGGCGTGGTTGGGCTGCCGCTGATGCTTGGGTGTTTGGTTGCTGCGGCCTCGGCGCGCAGGCATTGGCCCACGAGATTGCACGCCGCGTCGGCGCTCGATGATGTTGCCGGGACGCACGATGCACTCGGGTCGTCGCTTGCGATTGCAGGGCGTGGAATCCAATCTGGCTTTGAGCGTCTCTCGGTCGAACAGGGCGAAGCCGCAGCCGAGCGTGCGGTGCCAAATGATGTTGCGAGGATCCGGTTCGGTGCGAGCGCGTTGTACGGGGCCGGGTGCGTTGCACTTGCCGGGTTGCTGGCGGCGTTCGCACCGATGCGCACAAGTGAACCATCTGGCCCGCAGCCGATTGTCAGGGTGCAGACACCCGAAGCCGTAAGCGAAGCATCCGAGAAACTCGCAGAGGCCAGGGAAGTGATCGAAGCCGCGGCATCGGTCGGGCAGGCATCAGACAAAGAGTTAGAAGCCATCGCCGAGCTTGAGCGTGAACTCGAAGATGGTTTGCGAGACCCAGAAGATGCGGTCGCCGCAGCGGCTCAAACACTCGAACAAGCCGCGGACAACGCGGCAGAGCGCGCAGCACAAGAACGACTCGAAGCGGATGCTGTGCGCGACCGGTTGCGTTCGATCGATTCCGAACAGTTTGAGGCGGTCAGAGAACTCGCCGAGGACCTCTCGGCTGGTGATTTTGAATCAGCCGCTGAGAAGGCCGAGAGTTTGCTCGAACAGATGCGGGCCGATCCTGAGCAAGCCGAGCAGATCGCCGATGAACTCCGTGAGCTTGCCGAGCAGATCGAGCGGGACCGTGAGATTCCCCAGACAGATCAAGACAGCACACAAGAATCTGAAGAATCACCAACTGAAGAAGAGTTCCGCGAACAACTCGAGCGTGAGGGTGTTCCGCCAGAAGAAGCAGAGCGGCTCGCAGAAGACTATCAACGCGACCAGACGCAGCAGCAGGCCGAGGAAGAATCCCAAGAGCGTGGTCAAGACCGCGCCGACGAGCTCGCCGAGGAACTCAGACAGGCCGCGGATCGGGCGGATGAGCATCCCAGCGAGCCTGAGGATGCGAATCAAGAAGATGCCGGCGATCAGGGCAAGCAGCAACCCGATGCGGATGATTCTGGGCAGGAACAGCCACAGGAACAGCAAGGCGACCAAGAGCAGCAGGGATCTGATCAGGGAAACGAGCCGGGTGCGGAGCCGAGTAATCAGCCGAGCGACACGCCGGAGACTCAGCCCGGTGATACGCAGGGCGAGCAGCAAGAACGCAATCAAGACGGAGAACAAAACGGTACAGATCAGCAGCAGGGTGAGGGTTCTGAAGAAGGCGCTGACAAAACGCCGCAACCCGGACAAGCCGAAGGTCAAGATGAAGGCGAGAGTGCAGAGCCATCCCCCGGCGGCGACCAAGGGCAGCCAACTCCGGGCCAACCCGGAGCGCAACCCGATGGCCAACCCGGCGATCAGCCCGGAGGTGGGCCTAGCCAAGATAATGTCGGCGAGCCAGGCGGGTCGGGCCAAGAGCAACCAGACCAAGTGGGCATTCCCGGCGGCACGGGCGAAGGCGAGGGGGCAAAGCGAGGGCTGGGCGATGTGCTCCGAGAGAATGCAATGCAAGAACAATCCGCAGAAGATGCCGAGTCGGCTGCCGAGCGGTTCCGTGAGCAGGCCGATCGCTTGACCGGCTCTGGCCTAGGCGATCCGCTCGATGAGTTGGCGCAGCTGCCGCCAAACTCGCCTTGGGATGGCCCGACCGAGTTTGTCGATGCACGCCATGAAGATGCAGCAGAGTCGGCGCAAAATGAGCGCACCATTGCCGAGTGGTTTAATCCCGGGAATGCTCAAACCGGAGATGATTCGATCGGCGAGGTCGGGCCGCAGCAGGCTGTCCGCCAGGCAGAAGAACGGGCGCAGCGGGCGATCGAGCAGCAGACGGTGCCCAGGCGGCACGCGGATGTGATCAAGCGTGTGTTCGATCGGCTCGCCAAGCAGGCGCAAGCGGCGCAGCCAGCGCCGCCGGTGGTTCAGGATGCCGAGGATGCGCCTTGAGCGTTTCCTTTGTAGATCCGCGTTGGTTTGCGATCCTGCTGCTCATACTTCCGTTGGGTTGGGTCATGTTGCGGTGGTGTGTTGCGATGGCTCGCGTGCGCCGGTGGTCCGCGGTGGTGCTGCGGGCGGGATTGCTCGCAACGATCGCGGCGATGCTCGCCGGCGCAAGCACGATCCAGCAAACCAGTAAACTCGCGGTCGTCGGCGTGGTCGATATTTCTGATTCGGTTCGCCGCTACGGCTTTGTCGGTCTCGACGATGAAGGCAAGAAAAAGAGCGTGATTGATGCCGCGGAACGCTTCTTTCGCAGGCTTGATGCGGGGCGGGGGCCGGACGATCTGCTCGGCATGGTCGTGTTCGGGGGATCGTCGGTCGCGATCGCCACTCCGACGCGTTCGTCTGTTTCAGAACGCGAACTTGATATTCAGATTCTAGAAGGCACAGACATCGCGGGCGCGCTCCGGCTTGGCTCGGCGCTCATCCCGCCAGACGCGACCGGGCGAGTGGTGTTATTGAGCGACGGCAACCAAACCACCGGCGATGCACTCCGTGCTGCAAACGAGCTTGCAACAAGCGTGTACGCGGGGTCGCTTGCGATTGATGTGATCCCGATCGAGTACCGCGTGGGCGATGAGACAATTGTTGAGTCGCTGATCGTTCCGACACAGGCACCCGCAGAGTCTGTGATTACGGTGCGCGTCGTGATTAGCACCATCACCGGGACCACCGGCACACTTACGCTGCGCAACGGTGACCGACCGATCGATCTCAACGGCGATGACGCCGGGCAAGGATTGCGGCTCACGCTCGACCCCGGCCGGCACGCTATTCTGCTTGATGTGCCAATCGGAACAGGACGGATCCACAGGTTCCACACGGTATTCGAACCAGATCGGACCGTGGCAACTGACTCGTCAGGGTTTGTTGGCGACACGCATCTTGACAACAACGAAGCCGATGCGTTTACCATCAGCCCCGGCAGCGGCACGATTCTGGTCGTTGACGGGCTCGACGGGGGCAACCCCGCAGGGCCGGGCGCGATACTCGCCGATCGGTTGGCTGCAAGCGGCGCAGATGTTCGTTTGGTTGCACCGGGAGCGATGCCAACTGATCTGCTCGGGTACCAGCCCTATGACCTGATTATCCTACAGAATGTGCCCGCCGACAAGGTGGAAGAATCGGTGCAGAAGCTTCTGGCGGCGCATGTACGCGACATGGGCGGCGGGCTTATTATGGTCGGCGGCCCCGCATCCTTTGGCTCGGGCGGCTGGGCGGGGACCGCCATCGAGCCTATTTTACCGGTCGAACTCGATCTTTCAGAAAAACTTGTCGAACGAAGAACTGCTATTGTGCTCGTGCTCGATTCATCGGGATCGATGGCGACAACCGTCGGCGGGTCGTTCCGCTCACAGCAAGAGATCGCAAACTCAGCGGCGGCGATCGCGGCTAGGAGCTTGGGCGAGGCGGACCTCGTCGGTGTAATCGAGTTTGCAAACCGGGGTACATGGGTGCGGGAGCTTGGGCCAAACAACGACCCCGATGCAACGACCGCGGCGATCGAATCAATCTCGTCGGGCGGCGGGACGAACATCCCGCCGGCGCTTGCGATGGCGCGTGAGGCGCTCGTCAACACCGAAGCCGCGGTCAAGCACATCATCGTGCTCTCGGATGGGCAATCGCAGGGCGCGGCTGAGTTGCCAGCCATCTGCGCCGAGCTTGCAACCCAGGACATCAATGTCTCGACGATCTCGGTGGGCGATTTCGCAGACACCGAAACGATGTACGCCATGGCAGAAAGTGGTGGCGGGGTCCACTACCGGGTCACGAACCCGAGCGTTCTGCCGCGGATCTTTGTGCGTGCGGTTCGTATCGTGCGAAACCCATTGATTAAAGAAGGAACATTCACGCCCATCGTGCTGCCGTCGGCATCGCCAGCGGTGGCGGGGCTGGGTGAGATGCAGCCGCTCGAAGGGCTTGTGTTGACGGAGTTTCGAGACGACCCGCTCGTGACCAATGTGCTTGCGACTCCAGAGGGTGAGCCGATTCTTGCGCACTGGACAGTCGGGCTTGGGCGCGTGGCGGCGTTTACATCCGATGCGCACAACAAGTGGGCCGAGCCTTGGCTCGGGTGGTCCGGGTACGACATGTTCTGGTCGCAACTGACCCGGCTTGTCTCGCGCCCGCCCGCTGGTCGCGGCGTGGAATTGACAACCGAAATCGAATCGGGACGCATGCGTATTGGCATGCTTTCGATCGATGCCGAAGGCAAGCCGGTGGATGGGTTGACCGTGCCCGCGACTGTGTACGGACCCAACGGGAATCGTTCAGATATCGTTCTTGAACAGATCGGGCCGGGTGAATACGAGGCGTTTACCGATGCGCCGCTCAGCGGAAATTACATCGCGGTGGTCAAGCCAAGAGACAGTTTCAAGGCGCTCCCGCCCGTGCTCGGCGGCGCGACGCAGACCAATTCAGCYGAGTACCGCAAGCTTCGCGCGAACACATCGCTTCTGCGCAGCATCGCAGAAGCGACCGGGGGCCGGGTGCTTGATCTGAATTTGCCCGATGCAAATCTGATCTTTGATCGGGATTCGATCCAGCTACGGCGAGCCGARAGCCCGCTGGTTCGGCSGCTCTTAATCCTTGCGATTGTCATTGTGCTTCTTGATATCGCGACGCGACGGATTGCGTGGGATCGGTTCCTTGCGCAGCGATCGCCGAAGCTTGCGACCGCATCGGTGTCGGCGTACTCCGATTCGATCAGTCAGCTCCGAAAGGTCGCCAAGGATGAACCCGAACACGCGGTCGCTCGGCTAACCGATGAGGATGCGGCGAAACTGGCGATCGATGCAAGGCGTCAACGGCTCGCATCGCGCCAGCAAGCAAAGAAACAGAGCACCGTAACGAGTGAACAAAAGAGTGAGCTCGAAATCAAGAAGCCAGAACCAAGCGAGCAGGAAGAAACGGGGCTGCTCGCCGCCAAGCGCAGGGCTCGCGAGCGGTTTGACGAGAGTTAGGTCTTAGCTGTCGATGAGTTCGCCAAAGAGGCTCAGGCCTTGGCCATCTGTGATGCGCACGCGCCGGATCTGGCCGGGCAATGAGCCTGCGGTGGCGGTGGGGGCATCGAACATGACGATCTGATCGCCGTCGGTTCTGCCGGAAAACTGTATCGTTTCACTCTCAACCTGATCGAGCACAGCGGTGACGGAATAGTCATTGGCTTCGTCGGTGTTTTTGCCGCCGATTGTGAGTTGGATACCGCTGGATGCTTTTTTGGCACGAAGCCCGGACGCTTTAATTGTGTGCTGGCTCGGGCCCTCGATCATGATGTCAAATTCGCAGCCGACTTGTTCTTTGCTCACTTCATCGGAGATGCGGTTCTGGATCGCAAGAAGCGCATTGTTGCGTTCTCGTTTGGCCGAGTTTGGGATGTCATCGGGGATCTTGTCGTAAGCGACCGTGCCCGGGCGGGGCGAGTACTTGAAGATGAAACAACTCTTGTATCGGCTTCGTTCGAGCAACTCGACGGTCTGCGCAAAGTCTTCATCGGTCTCGGTGGGGAAGCCGACGATGATGTCGCCCGAGATCATCAGGGGCCTGCCGATCTCGGGTTGGTGCAAGTGGTGCCTGGCGCGGTCGATGAACTCGTTGTATTCATCAACGGTGTAGCCACGGTTCATTTTTTTGAGCATTCGGTCCGAGCCGGTTTGGGCCGGGACATGCAGGTATCTGCAAAGGCGAGGGCAGTCGCGGATGACCTCGAGTACATCGTCGCCGAAGTCTCGTGGGTAGCTGGTTACAAACCGAAGCCGCTGCACGCTTGGTGCTTTTTCGTGGAGTTGGTAGAGCAGATCGGCAAATGTGGTGACATTCTTTCCGGCGAGTGGATCGCGCCGATGCCCACCCTTGAACGCTTGGCCTTTTTGGGGTTGTGTGATGCCGTTGGTGATCTGCGCCGAATCGTGCTCGAATCGGTAGTGGTTGACGGTTTGGCCGAGCAGCGTGATCTCGGTGATGCCCTGGTCGGCGAGGCGCTGCACTTCTTCGATGATGTGCGCCGGCGGGCGGTGGATCTCGGCGCCGCGTGTAAAGGGCACGACGCAATATGTGCAGAACTTGTTGCAGCCGCGGGTGATGCGAACATATGCGCTTTTGCGGAGTGAACCGACCGGATCGATCGGGCTGACCGAGCGGGAGAGGTCGAGGTATTCGAGCGAGTCCCCAGCCGCGGCGAGCGTGCCGCTGCGCCGTGATGAATCGCCTTGAAGCGCCGAGGCTTTGACGGATTTGAGCGCAGCCTTGGGGTCGTCGGCGACAAGGCTCTGGCGTGTGCGCACCGCGTTGTCGATGAGCGAGGGGAGCTTGTCGAGTTCTGCCGGGCCGCACATGACATCGACGACGGGCATGCGGTCCATGAGGTCCGTGCCGTCGCGTTCTGCCATGCAGCCGAGCACGCCCACGACCATCTCTGGTCTGTCCGCCTTTGCTTGGCGGAGTTCGCCGAGCCGGCTCCAGACTTTCTGCTCGGCCTGTTCGCGCACGGAGCATGTGTTGTACAGCACCACATCGGCATCATCAACGCTGGATGTGAACTGGTAGCCCAGATTGGCGAGTTGGCCGACGACAAGCTCTGAGTCCAGCTCGTTCATCTGGCAGCCAAAGGTTTCGAGATAGACGCGGCGTCCGTGCATGGGGCAACTCTACGCCGCAGATGAGGCTCACGGAGGCAATTTTGCAGCATTGCGGGAGCATCGGACCGGGTAGACTCTGCTGCGAATGTGGCGTGATATCTCCTTAGCGAACAAATGTCTACTTCTCTTTGGAGGAGCGATCGTTCTCATCGTGTTCGCGGCCTTGGTTGCCCCCTGGCTTCGCATGAACGCACTCGTCGGGGAGGCCCAGAACGAGTTGTCCAGACAGATTGTCTCGGCTTGGGAGTGGACCGAACGCGAGAACCCGGGCGGGCAGGCCTCGGCGGCGATGGGCGTTGTGCGGATCGCGCGTGATGAAGCCTTGATAGCCGCGGAGGAAGATTCCGATCTCGCCCGAGCGCTTGCGTTCTTTGAGGAAGCCGATGCGCCGACGGACCACCAGTGGGCCAGGTGGGACGGTGCCGCCCGCCGGTACTACTACGCCAAGCCCGAGTACATCGTGTCTTCTCCCGTGATCCCGCGGCTGAGTTCGATTCTTATTCTTGATCGAAGGTCCACCGAGGCCGCCGGGCAGCTTGCGTTTAATGTTGTGTATCTTGTCGGTGCTGGCGCACTGGTGCTCGCGTTTGCGGTGCTCGTATTTTACTTCATCACGTCGATACTCATTCTTGAACCTGTCCGAGAACTCAGGCAAACCGCGGAGTTGGTGGTGAGCGGCGAGCTTGGCGCTCGGAGCCAGATCGTCACAGGAGACGAGTTTGAAGAACTCGGCAACGCGTTCAACGCCATGCTCGAGCACATCCAGCGAAGCCAAGACCAGCTCAGCTCGATCAATACAGCGCTCGATCTCAAAGTGGGCGAGCTTGCAAACGCGAATGTGGCGCTCTTTGAATCCGCCAAACTCAAGGGCGAGTTCGTGGCGAATGTGTCGCACGAGCTGCGGACGCCGCTCAATTCGGTCATCGGGTTCGCCGAATTGCTCATGGAGATCGCCCGCGCCGAGGCGAACGCGGGGGATGATTCGACCAAGCACCGCAAGCGAGTACGGTATCTTGAGAACATCCTGACATCCTCACGGAACCTGCTCGAACTGATCGACAGCCTGCTCGAAATGGCCAAAATTCAGGCGGGCAAGAGCGACATCCGAGTCGAGACCATCGACATCGCGACGATCTGTGATGCGCTTGTCAGCCTCATCGAGCCGCTGGCCCGGCGTAAGGGGATCGAGATCGAGATCGAGATTGCCAGTGGTCTCCCAGAAATCGAGACGGACCCTCGCAAGCTCCAGCAGATCCTGTTCAACTTTCTTGCCAACGCTGTGAAGTTCATGGA
>NVSP01000104.1 GCA_002732755.1 Phycisphaera sp. | reverse complement strand
TCCCGATCGGGTTTGATTGGTCGAAGGAGCTCGCGCCAGAGCGTGCCGAGGGGCAGTTGCGTAACGGATGGAAAACCACTCCGATATCACTGCCTGAGCTTATTCGGTTTGATTTTCTAGATGCCGACGGAAAAGTGACCCACTCGTCAGATGTTTGCGGTTACGGTCTGGGCTATGAAACCGGCCATTTTGTGCGAACCGAGATCGACTTTAGAGTGCCCGATGGGTCGTGGTTGTCTCAGTGCGACCGTTGGTAATAACCCAAGAGCGCGAGATTGAAATCCCTTTCTCGATCACCGTCGATGATCTGGAACGGTTTACGATCTCCTTGGAGTAGCTCCGCGCCACTTGTACCGCTTATCCGGTCTGTGTGTACCGCCTCATCCTCAAATCTGGTGGTGTGGGTGGCCCGGGCGCGGAACAGTTGGCATGTTGTAGGCGTAGCCAGCACCGGCTGCGACAACCTTTGCCCCCGCCCGGGGGCGGCCGCGGGAGCTATCGAGCATCTGCGACCGCCCCCTCGCCCTTTTTAGAGTGTTGAGGATTGGAATGGGTATTGAGTTGTGGTGTTTGGATTAGTTGCAGCCGGCGCTGTAGTTTGCGATCCATGCGGTGAAGTCGGTTGGGGTTACCATGCCGTCGCGGTTCTGGTCAGCCAGTGACCAACCTTGCCCAAACGCGTTGATCCACGCGGTAAAGTCGGTGGGCGAGAGCATGCCGTCGCGGTTGGTGTCGGCCAGGCATGTGTTGATGCCTGTTCTGGTGTCGGCGCTGATGACATCCCAAATGGTGTTTTCTATGTCTATGTAGGTTTGGGTGCTGTACCCGCCGTCGCCGCGGATCGCAATCCAGGTGTTGTGCATCCCAAATGGCGGCCGGTCCATGACGATCGCGGCGGTGGTCGTAGATGCGGCGAATCGTCCGATGTCATATGACATATGAACCGGATCTCTGTAAAAATCGGACAGTTGCGTCACCCCGACGATCTCCCCGGCGAGGATGCGTAGCCGAAGTTCGTTGAGGACACGCCCAACAGGGATGATGTGGACGGGCCTTGAAAGCTGGGCATCCACCCTGTTGTACAAATGTACAAAGTATTCATCCGCGGCATCTGTGAGCGTGTCGAGGTCATCGACAATCGGCTCATCCCAACTCCCGTTGTTCATAAACCAGTCCCACCCCCAACCTTGGTAGATGTACAAGACAGTGTTGGTGTTGTTTGGATTCATCGAAAGCCGGGCATCGATATCAGAGATAACAACAATATCTGAACCCAAGGTTGATGACGGGGTCCAGAACGGCTGGGCGGTGACATAGGTCAGATCAACATTCGTGATCGCGTCCTGATAATACCCAAAGCCCGGCACGACATTGATACATGTCTGTGTCGGGTTCGCAGCGATCATGTCGAGCGAGCGGTTGCAGTTGATGTGGTAGCCGACCTGTAGAGCCATACCTTGGTCGGCGGCGTAGTGCGACAGGAACGCCGGCTCGCTGTCCCATGTCAGGCTGTTGCCGATGTGATAGCCCGTGATGGATTGAGCGGCACACGGAAGGGCAGCGGCGGCGCACACGGCGACCGTTGATCGTCTCATCATGTTCTCCGGCAGACCCACAGATGAAATCTATCACATTGCGACCTCTCGCACAAGACTCCTCGGCATAGATTCAAGTGAAACCGGGCATGAGGTGCCAAATAACAGTTTCAAGACTGGTTAAGCTCTGTTTGACGGCTCAGATTCTGACGAGCCCCTTCCGTAAGGAAGGGGACAATGCACTGCCAGATCGCGGCTCCCTCGCTTGCGCTTCGGGCTCGTTGTGGTTTGTTACGAAACCTATTCCAACGCCGCGGCACCCGAGATGATCTCGGTCAGTTCGGTCGTGATCTGGGCCTGGCGTGCGCGGTTGTAGACGCGGGTGAGGTCTTTGCCCATGCTGCCGGCGTTGTCGGTGGCCGCCTTCATCGCAATCATCCGTGCGACATGTTCAGAAACAATCGCATCGTTGAATGCCTGGAATAGCGAAGCCTTGACCGTGCTCGGCAGGAGTTCTGCGAGCAGCTCTGGGCCGTTGGGGCTGAACTCGTACTGGAGGGTTGGACCCGTCTTGGCGTTGTCTTCGCTCACGGCCGGTGGCTTGAGCGGGAGGAGGCTGAGCACCTCGGGCGTTTGTTTGCCGGCGGAGATGAACCGCATGTAGATCACGCGGACCGCGGTGATCTCGCCCGCGATGAAGAGGTCCATGTACGCGTCGGCGAGGCGTTCGATCTGGGCGAAGCTGGGTGTGTCGCCGAAGCTGTAGGTTTCGGTGACCGGGATGCCGCTGAACTTGAGGAATGCCTCGCCCTTTTTGCCGACGAGGTCGATCCTGCCTGCTTTGGCGTCGGGTTCGTTTCTGAAGTGGGCGGTGGCGGTGCGGAGGACCGAGCCGTTGTACGGGCCGCAGAGGCCGCGGTCGCTTGTGATGAGGAGCGTGAGTTCTTTGGCGCCATCTTTGAAGCCGCCGTCGGGCCCGTCGATGAGCGGGTGCTCGAGGTTGCCCGCGGTTTGTGCCAGTTCGGTGACGAGGCCGAAAATGCCCTCGGTGTAGGGCTTGGTCGCGGTCGCGCGAAGCAGCGCCTTGGCGAACTTGCTGGTTGCGATCATCTGCATCGTGCGGGTGATGCGTTTGATGTTGCCGACAGCCTTGATGCGCTTCTTGATTTCGCGTGTTTTACCCATAGGACGCGATCGTAGGCCTTTGGCTTGTGGGTGGATTGTCAGTGTGTCAGGTGCGCAAAAAAACACCCCGGGCTGGCCGGGGCGGTGTGTATGGATTGTGGTAGGGTTTAAGGCTTCTTTGGCGGGAATCTTTCAGCAACATACTCATCGGGCAGGCGGGACTCGAACGGCCCGGTGATCAAGTGGTAGAGAAGGTCGGAGCGCTCGCTTCTGGCGATAGACAGGCTCTCGATGAATCGCCCGTAGGCAGCCTCGGTTTGGGGGGTGCCGTCTTCATCTGCAACCGCCCATTTGGCATGGCTTTTCAGCATCTCGTATTCCACATAATAGAGGGTAATGTGATCGCCCAGTGCGACGGCCTTGATCTCTTTGCGACCGGAAGACGTCGCTCCCAAGTTGAGAAATTCTCGCCACTCCTTTTCATATTCAACGATTACCGAGATCGCCTGCGCGTTGAGTTGCTCGTCGCCCCACGGAAACTCGGTGGCTTGTGGCTGGCCCTCTTCAGATTGGCTTTGGATCGAACCATTCTGACCGATCCCAAATAGTGCGAGAACGAGCAGTGTGGTCACTGAGCCGATACCCGCAGAAAGAAGATGTGCGCGAGTCATGGTGTACCCCTTGCAGCAAGATCAGCCTGGAACACCGTTGTCCATATTGTGTGGTCCTGAGCGTCCCAAGATCCGTCATGGTTCATGTCGGCGATTGTGTCCAGAGCCAAGAGTCCTTGCAGGTACGCGGCGGAGTCTGTTGCCAAGTCGAGCAGCCCATCACGGTTGTAGTCCGACGCGGGGTGCTCAATATGCGGCGCGTTATCGAACAAACCAACCGGCTGATCGGTAATCTCRAACTGATCGCCGGTGCGTGTGATCGGGATATGGAAAGTCTGATAGCGTGGGAGGACCGAGGCCCATGCATCGCTGTTGTAGTCGATATCGAGCAGGATGGTAATAATGCCCGGCGATCCATTTGGAATAGCTATTTCGTTCTTTCCGAGCACCGCGATGGTGAACTGTGCGTCTAGAGAACCGGATGTCCATGTGCCGCTTCCCGATTGGATGGCTGCTTGATACGATCCGTTCTGATCGATGCTTTCTGTTACAAAGATGTCGAAGGCTAGGTTTCCTGCGAGCGAGGAGCCGGCAATCGTGACCGTGGTTGGCCCGGTGAATCGCAGTTTTGTGCTTGGGTTCATCATGCTTACGCCTGACGATGAGTTGCCTGATTGATCCGCAAATTGGAATATTTGGACTGGAGTGCCATTGACATCAAACAGGAATGATGTGTCGCTTGACCAAGTATCGCCAAAGATGAGGTCAATTGCCGGTTTGAGATCGGGGAAGTCCGGGAGCATCTCGTAGAGTTCTTTTTCGAGTTGGCGTCGGCGTTCGCGAGCGTCTTTCCAGTTCTCTTCCATTGCTTTACGTCTGGTTTCAAGAGCCCCGTCTATTAAAATATTGCGTCTTTCATTCACAGCGTCAACGCAACCCTGATCGCCGTTGCATCGCACCACAGCTTCGTCCATAAGCCGATTGATTGTGGCAATGAAATCGTCCGTTTGATCTTGGATTTCAACTGGAGAAGGTGGCGAGGCACAGCCATTCATCGTGAGAATGCAAGCTCCGAGTGTGATCGCAGCGCCGCAACGCAAAATAAGATTCGCCGCCCGCCGCCCGCCGTTTGCCGTTTGCCGTTTGATTATGGAACAAATGTCTCATGCGGTTCTCCATCCAGTACCGGAATTGGACTGGTCATAAAGAACCCTAACACAAGGCACCGCTCACAACAACCCCCTATTTTTGGTATTTATCGCCTCGGGAGGTTCTGGCGGGTGGATGTTTTGGCGCGTGCCCAGGACTTCCTTGCCGTGGGCTTCTCGTTGCCGCCGGCGCCGGTGCCTCGTTCGGGGAGCCTGAGGGGGAAGGCAAAGCTCAAGCCCGCTGCGGGTGCTGGGTCGGGTTGGCGTTTGTTGTTCTGGCTCATGGCTTATCTCCTCCGGCTCGCCTCTGCTTGGGTCTCGTACCCAGCAGGCCATGGATCTCGGCATGTGCAAGCGGATCGGCCCGTGTTGGCACGCAGAAGACATCCGAATTCTGGGGGCAGGGCCGGACAATCGGCACAGGCGATACCAACGGAACCGATATGGCCTGTGTTCGGGTGTGCCACGGCTGTGTCAGCCGTGCTTTGGGGTGTGGTGATTTGAAGACACGGCTGGCACAGCCGTGGCACGGGGATTAGTCGCTGTTGAGTTCCAAACCATCGTGCGCAAGCCGGATCGATTCGGGCAAATCGGCGTTGGTCGATTCATGCCCAAGTTCGTGGCTCATGTGGATAAAGTAGGTTTGCCCCGCCCCGACGCGATCGGCGACGGCAACCGCTTCGTCCAGTGTAAAGTGCGTCGGGTGCTTGCGGGGGCGGAGTGCATCGAGCACGAGCGTGCCAAGGCCTGTCAGTTTCGCCCACGACTCGGTCGGGATCCCCGACACATCCGTGCAGTACGCCAGCGGCAACCACTCCGGGGCGCTCAGGCTCGATACGGGTTCAATGCGAAAGCCAAGAATGGGCAGCCTGCCGTGGAGCAGGTCGATGGGTGTAAAGCGCAGACCAAAGAGGTCGATCGGGTGCGCGCCCGTGATTTCGTGGGCGATGAGTGATGCGACAAAGCCTTTCTGAATATTCTTACTCGGGTCAAAGATGTGCTGGTAGACCCGGCGAAGGTGCTCCAGCGTGTTGGCGTTTGCGAAGATGTCGATGGGCTTGCCCATGACGATGTTGAACCTGCGCACCTCATCAAGGCCGAAGGTGTGATCGACATGGTTGTGCGTAAAAAGGATCGCGTCGAGGCGTTTGAGTCCAGCGCTCAATACCTGCTGGCGAAGATCCGGCCCGGCGTCGATCAGGACCGCGCGCTCGTGCCCCGCCGGGTCGGTCCATTCGATGAGCCCGCTCGTGCGGAGCCTGTTGTCGCGTGGGTCGGTCGATGTGCAGACAGCGCAGTCGCACCCGATGATCGGGACGCCGGAACTGGTGCCTGTGCCAAGAAATGTAAAGCGCATCGGGAGATCATAGGGTCGGGGTGCGCGCTCGAAGGTGTTTGTGTAGAAAGCCGCTGCTTATTCCGGGTCGATCAACGGCACCCGGAACACGCCAAACGGGCCGTTGGCGAAGGGGCCGGTGGCGTTTCCAAAACCGGTCTCGTGGATGCGTGCGGTCGTGAAGTACAGCCGCCCGCCGTGGATAGCCAGGCTGTCGGGCCAACTGATGCGCTGGTCAGCGGTGACCTGCACAAGCTCGCCCGAGGGGAGCCTTGCGGTGATGGCATCGCGCTCGAGGGCGGTGAAGTAGAGCACGCCGTTGTCGTCCATAATCATCGCATCTGTGACGAATGTCTGGCCGAGGTTCTCGACAGCGTTTGCGAGGTCGTCTTCGGTCGCGCCGTTCCACTGGCTGTCCCAGTCGCCTTCTGGCCGGAGCATCGCTTTGATGGGTCCGGTTGGGATTCGGTAGAGTGTTCTTCCGGTGAGGGCTTGGTAGTAGATGAAGTCGCCATCGGGTGAGAGCGCGATGCCGTCGGCGTGGACGGTTGGCGTGTCGCCGTATTCGTTGACCCAGGGGTCGCCGCCGATAATGAGCGTTTCGCTTAGGTCTGCCTTGGTGGATGGGTGACTTTCGAGAAAGCGGCGCGCTGCTCCGGTGGTGAGGTCCACAGCGACGATCGCGCCGAGTCCAGAATCGGTCATGTACGCAAAGCCGTCCTCGGTGTCGATGCGGACATCGTTGAGGTACGAGCCTTCGGGCGCGATGGTGCGGTTGAAGATGAACGACGCCGAGACCTTGTCGTTTGCGGTGTCGAATCGGATGAGCTTGGCAGCGTTGTGGATCGGCCCCTCGAACATCGGCGCGCCGGGGTCGAGAACCCAGAGCCTGCCGGTGTCGTCGGTGTAGAGGGCCTGAACGCAAACCCAGCTTCGTTCTGGGCGGACACCCGGGGTCCAGTTGTTCCATGCTCTGTTTGGGTAGCTTATGGGTGGACTCATTCTGCCGGTACGGATTTCGACGACGCTGTTGCTGTGGTTCCCGTGCCAGCGTGGGCTTGAAACAAAGAGCCTGCCTTCGGTCGAGATAGCAAGCCCGACAGCCTGGAACCCGTCGAAGGCTGCGATGCGCTCGGGGACAGCCTTGGTCCCGGTGCTCAGAGGCGTAAAGAGCGGGACAAAGCCCGCAGAGCCGGGGTTTGGGCGGTCGGCGAAGAAGGAGCCGCCGGGCTGGTGTTGGCTGCACCCGGCAAGGGTCACAAGGGCGGCTGCGGCGATGGTGCGTCGGCTGGTCTTCATGCCCAAAGCGTACACACTCGGCACCGGCCTTGGCGCGGGTACGCTCAAAGGATGGGATATCAGGATGAACCAAACGACGACGACTTCAACGACGACTATGTCGATTCGATCGACGATGAGTTGCACCCCGAGGGGCCGTCCGTCGCGGACCTGCGCCGCCTCCGCCACGGCGGCACCAAGTGCCCGTCATGCAAAGCCGACATCTACGACGACACCGACATCTGCCCAGTCTGCGGCGACTACATCGTCAAAGACGGCGGGGGGAACGWCAAGCCGTTCTGGAAGGTCGTGGCGGTTGTGGCTTTGGTGGTGATTGTCTTGGTATGGGCGTTGTAGGAGTAGGCACAAGGCATTGGGCATTAGGCACAWGACTACGAGGGGCCTTTCCTGCTCCCTCTCCCTGCCAGGGAGGAATSGCGCTTACTTAGCCGTCTCTGAGCCCTCAGCCTACGACGCAAAGCGAGTTTTTGCATCATTTCGCTTAGTTAGTGGAGAAACTAGCTAAAAATATTAGGCGCAACTGTCATACGCACAAATTGCGCCATCAGCCCCTGAAGGCTGATTCTTTAGAAACACAAAGGGATTTCTTTGTTATATCAAGCATTTTGTGGATTTGCGCTTTGGCATTCGGGTTGCTAAAATATTGACATGGCTCAAGCGAACTACATTCTGGACGGCGACGGCATAAGGCGGGCTTTGAGGACAAAACTCCACGCTGCGCATACCGATGCCATATCGCTCATCAATGAATTCTCAATCTGTGACGGCGCATCACGTGCGGATTTGGTATCACTGAACGGGACGATGCACGGCTATGAGATCAAAGGTAAAACAGATAACTTAACTCGACTCGAATCACAAATTGAATCGTATAATCTAGTTTTCGATCGTGTCACGTTAGTCACGACTACGCATCATCTGGATGCCGCAGTCACACTCATACCGTCTTGGTGGGGCGTATTAGTTGCAAAAAAATGCGCTGATAAACAAAGTATTCGACTTATTCCTAAACGTCGAGCAAAATCGAATCCTGCTCAAGACGCATTTTACTTGTGCCTTCTCTTATGGAGAAGAGAGATACTAGAAATCCTTGACGAACACGGATTAACTGGCAGGAACAAATCAAAAAATTCATGCGATTTGGCCACCATTCTCTGTAAATCATTGCCCAGGAAACGATTGCAGACAATTGTACGCAATACAATCAAGGCGAGGGGAGACTGGCGAGCTGCCCCACGACCAAAGTCAAATGATGGTTTGTCCCAACACCACGCCATGTTGTTGCGTTTCCAGGACCACCATTCCCTTGAGAACAGTCCTCGATATAGGTGTCGCCCCAAGAAAATTGTGCGCCTGCCCATTCTTGGTGCTGAATAATCGCTGTACACAACCGTGGGTATTGCACAGAGCCGGGAATACTTTTCTTTATATCCTTCTTACGTTTGTACGCCTCGCCTTTGGCAATTACCCAAATCAGTTGTCCTGTGTAACGAATATTTGGGCTCATTCGCATGATTCTTGGGTCGATTTCTAGAATTTCAGGATGAGCAACTGCGTAGTCACCGTATTGCGGCATGCGCACAAGCGTACCTCTTCGGTTATGTAGCCATGCGTACAACATCCATTCAGTACGGTCATACTCCGCAACTGAGTTCTGTGAAACACCCGTGAGATTTTCAGGAGCAGTACTTGCAGCAATTGTTAACGATTTCCAAGAGCTAACATGAGGAAGTGCCGCCAACTGTGCGGGGACTGCCGCCCTCAATACCGACTCCATCTCTGGGCTGATAGAATGATAATCAAGAATAAGATGTATATCGCTTGGTATTAGGTTATGCTCTTCTAGAAGAGCATTGATTTGGCCGGTAAGTTTGGGCATATCCGCG